>CAZSUK010000132.1:0-14417 GCA_964609355.1 uncultured Acidobacteriaceae bacterium
GAGACAGCGCTGGTGATTGGGGCGGGCATGATCGGTTTGCTCACGCTGCAGGCGGCAAAAGCAGGCGGAGCCGCGACGGTGCTGGTAGCGGACATTGATCAGACGCGGCTGCAAAGGGCGAAGAGCATTGGTGCCGATGACACGCTGCAGCTTTCCGGAGACGAGCTGGTGAAGGAGGTCCTGCGCCGCACGCAAGGTCGAGGAGTAGACCTGGTGCTCGAAGCGGTCGGCCGAGAAGAAACCATTGCCGCCTCGATCGCGAGTGTTCGCAAGGGCGGCACGGTCACCCTCATCGGCAACATTTCTCCCGAGGTCAAGATCCCGCTCCAGGTTGTGGTCTCACGGCAGATCCGTCTGCAAGGATCATGCGCCTCATCGGGCGAATATCCCCAGGCAATGGAATTGCTTGCCAACGGGAAAATCAAGGTGCAGCCCCTGATCACCGCGGTAGCGCCTCTGAGTGATGGTCCCGCATGGTTTGCCCGGCTGCACGCCGGCGAGCCTAACCTGATGAAAGTGGTGCTCGATCCGGGAGCGTAGCCTGCGTTTACACCGTGCCTTTCGGGCCATCCGTAGCAGCTTTTATCCGTTTGCGTTTGACGTTGCGTGCCGGTGAAGCCACTGCCTTATCTGCCTCCGGCGGAGTTGGGGATTCAATCACGCTCCGCATCCAGTATTCGCCATCGGCATCCACTTCGATCCCGTGCACCTCGCGTTCGAATCCGGGAAATTGCTTGCCAAACTTCTCCAACGCCCAAAGCAACCGAAGGATAGGATTATCCGGCCCACCCAGCCGCTCCCCTGGCATGCGCACCGGGATGCCGGGAGGATAGGGGACCAACATCACTCCAGCCAGGCGGCCTGCCATTTCCGACATACGCACCTTCTCCGTTCCGTTTCGTATCAATTTCTGATACGTTTCCGCAGGCGTCAGGACAGGATCGGGGTCCACATCGCATGCCTGGTGAAGCAGGTTGGTGAGATCCAGCTGCTTCATAGCCGCATGCATTTCATCGCTTAGTTCCTTCAACGTCATGTCACGGTAACGGTGAGGGTGCTCTGCCACCAGGTCCGGCAATGCTTCATACAACGTTCCCTCGTTATCGTAAAGGCGTTTGAACTCGAACAGAGTTTCCAGCAGGCTTCCCCATTTTCCCTTACTGGTTCCCACGGAAAACAGGATCAAGGCCGTGTAGTCGCCGGTGCGGGCAATCTCCACCAGCCGCGCATCCAGAAATTCGGTAAGAATTGCCCCGGGAATACCCCAATCCGCCAACTCACCGCGGGAATTAATACCCGGCATGAGGATGGTGACCTTCGTCGGGTCAAGCATGCAATGATCTTCTTCGATATCCTCATCCAAAAAACCATGCCAGTCTTCGCCCGTCTTGAGCGTCCAGCATTCTGGCGAGTTGATGAGCAGGGAATCGGGTGTCTCCTCAAAGAGAGTAATCTCCTCTGTTAATGGATGGATCACCGTATCCGGCTGGTAGATTCTGAAGAACCACTCCTCCCCATTTGCCGAGCGAAGACGATGGGCGATCGATGACATGGCCTTTCTGAAGCTGATAGCATCCTGAATCGTCTCGTACATCAGCGTCGGGCCGGCGGGCTCGTCCATCATCGAGGTGGCCACGTCAAGGGACGCGATCATGGGATAGAAGGGAGAGGTGGTGCCATGCATCATGAAAGATTCGTTGAATTGATCGAAGTCCAGCGGCGCCCGGTCGCTGAGCTTGACATGAATCATGGATGCCATGGAAAATGCCGCCAACATCTTGTGCGTCGACTGCACGGCAAACAGCAGCGGCCGATTGGGCATATCTTCAGGCACATCCATGGCGAAGCGGCCACGATAAATAGCGTGGAATTTAGCGTATGCGTACCATGCTTCGTCGAAGTGGATGCGAGGCACGCTTTGCGCCAGCTCGTCGGTGACCCGCTGTACGTCGTAGCAAAAGCCATCATAGGTAGAGTTGGTGACCACCGAGTAGGTCGGTTCCTGAGACGATGCACCAGCGCTAAACGGGCTCTCCGCGATCAGCTTCTGAATGTGTTCCGGGGAGAAACGTCTCAACGGCACTAGCCCAATCATCCCGTAGCCATTGCGCGTGGGCTTAAAGTAAACCGGGCGCCCTCCGGTGACGGTGAGCGAGTGGCAGATCGATTTATGGCAATTGGCATCGATTAAGACGATGTCATTGTTACCAATAACGCCGTGGCCAACGATCTGGTTCGAAGTCGACGACCCGCCCAGGACGTAGAAAGTCCAATCCGCACCGAAGATACGCGCCGCATTGCGCTCCGATTCTGCCGGTGGCCCGATGTGGTCAAGCCACGAGCCGAGCGATGAAGTGGAAATGCCCAGGTCGGCGCGCAACAGATTTTC
The DNA here is from genome assembly GCA_964609355.1 of uncultured Acidobacteriaceae bacterium. Taxonomy (GTDB): domain Bacteria; phylum Acidobacteriota; class Terriglobia; order Terriglobales; family Acidobacteriaceae; genus PALSA-350. The sequence continues at coordinate 2,390 of CAZSUK010000132.1, forward strand.
GCCAAAGAAGCGGTGAAACTGCATCCCCACTGGATGCTTGAGGAAAGCCACGCCCCCCATGTGCCCCGGCGCGTCCCAGGAGTACGCACCCTGATCGGTATATTTTTTGAGCTCGCGAAAATACGGAGGCAGTAGCTGCTCGTTATAGCGATCAACGGCAAAGTCCACCCGGTTCGCGATGAACGCCGGCGTATCGCCGAAGAGGTGAATGTACTCGTGCACCTGCTTGACGACTTCCAGCGGCAGTTCGCTGACCAGCGTTCGATCAGCGATGAGGAAGATGGGGACCTTTTTGCTTCTGCGGCGAACCGCGCGGATGATCTTCAAAGCCGCACGTTCATCGAATTGATGTTCCTGCTCCAGATCCCAGTCCAACAGGATGGCGCTATACGATGGGTCTGACTGAACCATCGAAAGTCCATCTTCCGGTGTGGATGTTCTTATGACCTCGTAGCCCTCTTCAGTGATCGCGCCGCATAGGCGGTCCATGGCCCGGTCTGATACTGAGTTCGTACCACCCACTTCACTGGCGATCAACAGCACCCAACGTCCGTCACTCATAGTTGGGAGTCTCGACGAATCGTGTTACACGCATGTTTCAATCCTTATGGGGTAGCCTGCACCAGCTTCAGGGCCGCGGGAGCGACCATATTCAGCAGAATGGCTTGAGGTTTTTCAGACTTCTTAAGATAGGCGATTTGACGCGTCTTCCAGGCAGGCGGTGCGTGGTGATGTTCGCGCAAATAGCCAATCGCATCCAGGCCGGCTTGCGAGACAAAATGCAGGTTGGTCGACACTGGCGCTAATTCCTTCGTCAAGTCTGACCTGGGGAGCAGAGGCTGAAGTTGGACATCGTTGTCCCGCCACAACACCAACCACTCCTGGGCCTGGTCCCAATCTTCTGTCGTAGCCTTTCCGGCGATGATGCGATCGACTATTTCGGAGAATTGGCGCGCGGTGTTGCTTTCCGGCGGAATTGCGTCAACCATATGGTTGAGCGGCGTAAACGCATCGTAGTCCCGCAGCTCTTCGCGCGCATAGTGACGAGGAGGCTGCATCACGTCGCCGAACACCCGCAGCGGTAGCGGATCAGGCTCACCAGACATCCGGGTCAACATAGCGGGGTAGCTGGAGTTGTGTTTCAGGCCGTAGTCATCCAACTTTTGCGAGATGATTGCCAGCCGTTCGTACATGGAGGCCACATCGCGCGTGTTACGCGGCGACCAGAGACGCTCGGCGATTGCAGCCGTGCGCGGCCAGATGCGGCTATCCACATTTTCGGGAGTGACGAACTCTGACCACATCGTCGCCTCGCCGCCGAAAACATTCTTGCTCTCGTCGCTCGTTAACGTCGTTGGACCCGCTCCCTCGGGGTCAGCCGCGTAGTGCTCAGCCGCCGACTCGTTCAGATCAATATAGTAACCGGCCGACAACATCGCGCGGTTGCCGCCCTTCACTGCCTGGCCGACAAACTCGGGCCCCCGCCAGGACTGGATCACCACATCCTTGGGCGTGTTAGGCTGGAGAACCTCGTCCCATCCGACCATGATTTTGTCGTGGGCCGCGACGATCTTCTGCACCCTGGTGCTGAAAGAAGCTTGCAGCGCGGCGTTGTCCTTGAGCCCATGCTCCTTCATGAATTGCTGGATACGCGGGTTCGCATCCCATTCCTTGCCGTTGCATTCATCTCCACCTACATGGAAATACGCATCCGGAAAGAGGCCGGCCATTTCGCCGATGAAGCTATCGAGAAACGTGTAGGTGCTTTCGCGGCTAGGGTCCATGGCCGGATCAAAGATGCCCCACTTGCGCTCGATCTGGTAAGGCCCCGGGCCGCTGGCCAAATCCGGATAACCGACGAACCACGCTGTTGTGTGCCCAGGCATGTCGAACTCCGGTACGACGCGGATTCCTCGATCACGCGCATAGGCGATGACCGCCCGAATTTCTTCCTGGGTATAAAACAGGCCGTCCGAGCCTTTCTCCTGCAGTAAAGGAAATTTCGTGCTCTCCACGCGGAAGCCTTGATTGTCGGAGAGATGCCAGTGGAAGACGTTGAGCTTTACTGCTTCCATGCCGTCGAGGGTCCGATAGACCACATCCAGCGGCATGAAGTGCCGTGAAACGTCGAGCATCAGCCCGCGCCAGGGAAACCGTGGCTGGTCGTCTATGGTCATGGCCGGAACGGCGAACCCCTGCGGAGTGATGTGCACCAGTTGCAGAAAAGTCTGCAGGCCGTGCAGTACGCCCAGAGGGTTGGCAGCCTGAAGGTGAACCTCCTGCGCCGTAATTTCCAAATGATAAGACTCATCTTCGCCAACTTGTTGCACCGGTGCACTCGGTCCTGCGGTTTTCACAAAGAACAGCGGTTTGTTAAGCGCCGCTTCGCGCCAGAGTGGGATGCCGCTCTGCCGCGAAAGCAAATCTAAGAACCGCTGTTTGGCCTTGTCCAGGCGAGGCTCCTGGTAGCCCTCCAGGGTGAGGCCAAATCCGTTATTGATCAGAAACTCGCCGGTCCCTGGCGTGGCCTTCGCGGGAAGAGGCATCAGGGGCAGTGGCGCCTGGGCACTTACTGGCCCGGCGAAGAGAGAGCTAACTAGCAGCATCATGCAAATAGTCCGAAGCAAGGCGACCTCACGCTCAACGATTCTATCTGTTATAGGATTGCCAATGATGACACCTGCCATTTTCGAACATGAAATGCTGCGTGAGATTTACCAGCAGCCGCAGGCGCTGGCCGATACGATCGAGCGCTACGCTCCCAACGGAAAGCTGGCGACAGAGGCATTTCAACCAGTTGCCGATGCCCTGGGATCCCGATCGCGGCTGGTGATTGCCGCCAGCGGCTCCAGCCGCCATGCCGGCTTAGCTGCGGAGATCATGCTCGAGGACTTGGCTGGCCTGATGGTCGATGTCGAATATGCCAGCGAGTATGTCTATCGCTCGACCCACACGATTCAGGATCCGGGGGTTCTGGTCATCTCCCAGTCCGGCGAAACGGCGGACACGCTGGCTGGGCTGCGAGAAGCCAAGTCGCGCGGTTTACCCACAGTGGCCATTACCAACAACCCACGATCTAGCATGGCGGTAGAAGCGGATGCCTCCTTGCCCACATGTGCCGGCCCGGAGAAGGCCATACCTGCCACCAAGAGCTTTACTACCCAGCTCGCCGTGCTCTATTCGCTGGCGCTTTACCTGGCGCGCATTCGGGGAAGAATGACTTCGCCGGCAGTGGAAAGCCATATTGCCGATCTGCGCCAGTTGCCTGCTCTGCTCGAGCCTGCGCTTGAAAAGTGGCAACGGCAGATCGCCGCCCTGGCGCCGTCGCTCAAGGGATCTCGGGCGTTTCTTTATCTGGGCCGCGGCGTCCACTATGCGATCGCCCGGGAAGGGGCACTGAAGCTCAAGGAATCGGCCTATCTACAGGCAGAGGGGTATCCGGCGGGGGAATTGAAGCACGGTCCGAACGCGCTGGTGAGTCCCGGCGCGCCGCTGGTAGTCATCGCGACGCGCGACGCTTCAGATCCGGACGCCATGCTGCGTTACACCAAGGTGCTGCAGTTAATGAAAGACATGCGTGCGCAGGATGCGACCATCCTCGCTGTCGCCACTGAGGGAGATCAGGAGATCGCGAAGCTTGCCAATCACTGTATCGAGGTTCCGAGAACCGAAGACATGTTAGCTACCATGCTGGAGGTTGTTCCGCTGCAGCTGTTGGCCTACCAGTTAGCCATTCAAGCCGGGATCGACGTGGACAAGCCGCGCAACCTGACGAAAGCCGTCCTTCACGAGTAAAGAATTCGGTCGACATCCTGCCCTGCACGTTCCATTTGTCGCGAGAGACAAATGTCGGGAAGGAGAGAGAAGATAGACCTTTGATGGGGCTTCCCCATCCGCCGTGGGTCGCCTCGGCCGGAAGCTATAATAAAGCCATATACAAGACGATTATGGTCACCAAAAACCTCCCCCTGGAACGTACCAACCTATTGATTTCGCAAAGAGATCAAATCTTCGATGCCTTTCGCCGCTGGGGCCATCTGCAAGCCAACCTCGACCCCCTGGGACAATACCTGCTCCCCGACCCCATTCATGACCTGAACTTTGACGGCGAAGAGGCAGACGAGGCGAGACGCTATTACTGCGGAACCATCGGGGTTGAATTCATGCACATTCCTGACCCGGTGAGGCGGGAATGGATCCAGGAGCGCATGGAGCAGCAGGCGCCGAAGCTGAACCAGCCACAGATTCTCGAGCGCTTAACCCAGGCTGATCTCTTCGAGCAGGTGATCCAGTCACGCTATCTCGGCACCAAGCGTTTTTCTCTCGAAGGTGTCACCGTCCTGATTCCGTTTCTGGACGAGGTGCTAAACCACGCTGCGGACTTTGGCGCCGAGAAAGCCGTCATGGGGATGAGCCATCGTGGACGCCTGAACGTAATGGCGAACACCTTTGGTAAGTCGGCCGTCGACATCTTTTCCAAGTTTGAAGACGCAAATCCGCGCAGCATTCTGGGCGGTGGCGACGTGAAATACCACGTCGGCGCCACCGGTCATTTTCTTACCCGCTCGGGCGTAAATCTCGGTTTGCATCTGGTATCAAATCCCAGTCACCTCGAAGCTGTGGACCCGGTCGCTATGGGCCGTGCGCGCGCCCAACAAGTTCGCTTCGGAGAAAACGGTAAAGCGAAAGTGTTGCCCGTGCTCATTCATGGCGATGCCGCTTTTGCCGGCCAGGGTATCTGGGCAGAAACCCTGGGCCTGGGAACCATCCCCGGCTTCACCGTGGGCGGCACTATCCAGATCATCGTGAACAATTTGATCGGTTTTACTGCCGATCCCGAAGAATGTTATCCCTCGCGCTTTTCCTCCGACATTGGCAAGCGCTTGCCCATTCCGATCTTTCACGTGAATGCAGAGGATACCGACGCGGCCATTCGCGTCGCCACCATGGCGGTTGAATACCGCTATGCCTTCCACTCCGATGTGATAGTCGATCTCATCGGCTACCGTCGCCATGGCCACAGCGAGGTGGACGATCCAACCATCACCCAGCCGCTGCGTTATGCAAAGATCAAAAATCATCCGCCACTCTACGAGCTTTACGCGCAGGGGATCGGTGTGGACCCCTCGCCCCGGGTCAAGGAGCTGCAGCTACAGCTGGCGGAAGCTCAGAAGCAAGCGTCTCAGATGAAGAAGAGAGTGGCGCTGGCAAATCTTCCCAGCTACTGGTCGAATTATTCTGGGGGAGCCTACAAGCCCGAATACGAGGTCGACACCGCCCTTACCGCCGCTTCTATCCAGGAGATCAGCAACCATCTCACCTCCTATCCACAAAACTTCCATATACATCCCAAAATCAAGAAGTTGCTGGAGCAGCGCCGGGAGATGGGCCGTGGCGATCGTCCCTTCGATTACGGCATGGCAGAAGCATTAGCGTTCGGCTCGCTTTTGCTTCAGGGCACGCCGGTCCGTCTTAGCGGGCAAGACAGTCAACGTGGCACCTTCAACCAGCGTCACAGCGTGCTGGTGGATATCGAGGACGAGCAACTCTACATACCGCTCCAACACCTATCGCCCAATCAGGCGCGCTTCGAGGTTTACAACTCCCTCCTTTCGGAAGCCGGCGTGTTGGGCTTCGAATACGGCTATAGCCGCGATTATCCAGAAACCCTGACTTTATGGGAGGCGCAGTTCGGCGATTTCGCCAATGGTGCGCAGATCATCATCGACCAGTTCATCACCTCGGGTGAAGACAAGTGGGGACTGCTGAGTGCTGTAGTCATGCTGCTGCCGCATGGCTATGAAGGCCAGGGACCGGAACACTCCAGCGCCCGCCTGGAACGCTACCTGCAGTTAGCAGCGCACGACAATATACAAATTTGTCAGCCCTCGACTGCGGCCCAGTATTTTCATTTGTTGCGGCGGCACGCGATGCGTGCGTGGAGAAAGCCGCTGATCGTGTTCACTCCTAAAAGCATGCTGCGCAATCCGGACGCCAGTTCGTCAATTGCCGCGTTTGAAGCGCCGCGCTTCCAAAATGTGTTGCCCGAAACAGAGATACAGCGGGTGAATCGCTTGCTGCTCTGCACCGGAAAAATCGGTCACGAATTGCGCATTGAGCGCGCTAAGCACAAGGACAGCACCACCGGCGTTGTCTTTCTGGAACAGCTTTATCCCTGGCCAGAGGCGGAACTGGCAGCGGAAGTCGCCCGTCATCCGGAGGCCCGTGAAGTGATCTGGGTCCAGGAAGAACCAGATAATATGGGTGCATTGTCGTTTGTAGTTCCGCGCTTGCGTCGGCTCTTTCCTGAGCGTAAGGTACTCAGCATCAAGCGCTCCGCCGCAGCCAGTCCGGCAACCGGCTCGGCGAAGGCGCATGACATGGAACAGAAAACGCTCATCAGCCTCGCCCTACGAGACGAAGGCAAATGACGAACTAGTGACAACCTTCTGACATTTGCGCTGAGGAACCCACTTTAAGCTAGCGCTTGGGATTCCCCCACCGATGAACACCTTTCGGGAAGTGGAATGCCGCTCTGGATACCTGGAGCGGTTGGAAAAACGATGTGTATTGTGGAGTTGTTCGAGCGCAATGTATTCGCTGCTCCTGATGCCTTAGCTATCTCTTCAGAAAACCGGCAGCTAACCTATCGCGAACTGAATTTCGCGGCTGATCGAATCGCAGAAGGATTGGCGGCGGCGGGTGTTGGCGTCGGCTCTCTGGTCGGAGTTCTTGTCGATCGGTCGCCGGAGATGGTTGCGGCTCTGCTAGGCATATGGAAGGTCGGCGGGGTCTACGTCCCGCTCGATCCGGCAACCCCTGCTGACCGCGTTGCCTTTATCCTCGAGGACGCCGCTCCTCCCTTTGTTCTTACCGAGAAAAGGTTCTTTGACCGGTTTTCCGGCGGCCGCACGCAAGTGTTCCTTCTCGAAGACTTCCGTGCCCGGGCAAGTACGTCGCGCTGCGGGACAACATTTTCCGCAGGCGCTCCCGCTTATGTGACTTATACCTCCGGGTCAACGGGCAGACCGAAGGGAGCAATCATCGCTCATGGCGGTTTCGCAAATACGGTCAGCGCGGTTAGTCAGGACTTGCAATTGCGGCCAGATGATATTGTGCTGGCCTGGTCGACCATCGCGTTTGACGTAGCTGGCCTGGAGATTTTTTTACCCTTAGCCTTCGGCGCGAGTTTGTTTCTGGTAGAGAAGGACGCGAGCGTCGGAGGCATCACTGCGGAACAGATTCGCCGTTCAGCTGCAACAGTAATATTCGCCACGCCCACGATGTATCGTCTGCTGCTCGAACAAGGGTGGCAAGGCGACCCGAAGATGCAGGCCGTTGTGGGGGGCGAGGTCCTCCCTTTGAGTCTCGGAATCCGGTTAGCACAACAGTGCCGCTCGGTTTGGAACCAGTACGGACCGACCGAAACATCTATTTGCGCCACCAGGGCGAAAATAGACGCCGATGCGCAAAGGATCACCATCGGCCGCCCGCTGCCCAATGTCCGCATTCATCTGCTCGATCAGGATCTTCAACCTGTGCCCAGGGGTTCGATGGGCGAGATATATATAGGTGGGGCGGGCGTAGGTCTCGGTTATCTACGTCGGGACGATCTTAGCCGGGCGCGCTTTTTGGCAGATCCGTTTAACGACGCACCAGGTACGCTCTACAAAAGCGGCGATCTAGCGATTGAGCTTGCGGACGGCAGCTTCGATTTTCTTGGGCGCGTCGACGACCAGGTCAAGATCCGTGGCTTCCGCGTCGAGTTGGGAGAGATTGAAGCGACGCTGCGGCAATGCGAAGGTGTGCAGGCTGCAGTGGTGCGTGCGCTCGAATTCGACGCCGGCGACCGCCGCCTGGTCGCGTTCATCGTAGGCGACGAAGCTTTGCTGAACAGTTGGAAGGAATCTCTGCGCTCGCGCTTACCGCATTACATGGTTCCCGCGGAACTAGTACCACTCCACTCTTTCCCCGTGACAGCCAGTGGGAAGGTAGATGTCCAGGCTCTGGATGCGATGCGTCTCAACCCAGCAACATTTGCACCAATTTCAGACACAACGCCGATTGATCCGGTAGAAGTACGGCTCAAGGCAATATGGGAGAGACTCCTCAAATTAAATACGGTCGGCCTCGATCAGGACTTCTTCGCCCTTGGCGGTCACTCCTTGCTGGCAGAACGGATGTTGGTTCAGATCGAGGGATGGTTTGGTTCGCGGCTGCCGCATTCAGTTTTGGTCGAGCATCCGACCATACGACGCTTGGCGGCGTACCTTCAGCAGAACCCGAAAGGGCGATGGCCGGCTTTGGTAACCCTACAGGCCGGCGCACACCGGCCGCCGTTGTTCATTGCCCACGGAATCGGAGGAAGCCTGTTGACCTTCGTCGAACTCGCTGCAGAACTAGGCCGCGAACAACCCGTGTATGGTCTCCAACTCCCTGCGTACATCGACCACCATCAGGCACAAGTGAGTGAACTCGCAGCAAACTATGTGAAGCAGGTGCGTGCCGTTCAACCTTCAGGTCCCTACAACCTTGCCGGGCATTCCTCCGGCGGGGTGATCGTGTTCGAGATGGCCTGCCAACTGATGGAGCAAGGCGAAACTGTGGGTCTTCTTGCACTGTTGGATTGCGATCCGAATACCGGAAAGCATATGCATCAGCCTTTCCGTGACTGGAATTCCTTCAAGGCATCGTTTCGCCGCGCATGCGCAGAGCTTATGGTGCGTGAATTTGGAATCAAGGAGCTGCTGCATCGCCGGATGGTGTACCAGCGCATAAAGTTGAAAGCCTGGATGGCAGCCCGGGCGGCCGCACGATCGCGCCGTGCTGGAGGAACAAGCGCCGGCTCGCTTCCCAACCCTCTTGGGGCAGAAGGATATCTCGCACTCGCAATGCGGGACTACGAATTGAGAACCTATCCGGGGAATGCAACCCTGTTCATTGCTCAGGACGAGCCAGGCAGAAATCCAGAACCGGCGAAAGCCTGGGCAGGCAAGATCCTCGGCACTTGCGAAACTCGCTTCGTTGCCGGAACGCATCGTGGAATCCTGCAGCGGCCGCAAGTAACTTCACTTGCACAGGAAATCAGGCAGAAGCTGACAGGCGAGGGGGAATCCGGTGTGACCAGCATCGTCGCCTGAGCCAGGCAAGCATTCTTCAGCAGCGGAAATAAGCGAGCCTGGGGTGCGGCTGTGCGGTAGCGAGTGCCCCGATGCTGCCTGATGAGGGCGAAACATCGTGCAACCTCCACGGGTGGCTGAACCGCTGCCGCGTCGAAATCAGTTCTGCCTTCTTGTCAGGCAATAAAGAAACATCGAAGCTATCCAGCGCAAGCGAGAGACCCACTCCTTCGGCCTTGAGGATGGCCTCCTTGCGCGTCCAGCAACGATAGAATCCCGCGAGCCAGTCCTCTCCTTGTAATCCACGCAGGTCGGTGAGCTCGGTCGCGGAGAAATGCCCATCGGCGACTTCCGCCTCAATCGGCCTCACATCTTCTACGTCCACGCCAACCGGCTGCGAGTGGTCCACTGCCAGAACAGCAATGCTTTTGCTGTGGCTCAGGCTGAACTTCAGTGTTGTTTCACCTGCCAACTCTGGCTTGCCAAATTGGTTGTTGCGGAAGCAGAGTCTCTCCGGCGCCAGGTTCAGATAAGCCCCGAGAATCCTGCGCAGGTTCCCATGCGCGACAGCGTAGCGCTCTGCGTCCGCAGCAAAATGAAAACGCCGCACCCGTTCTTGTTCCTGGCGATCGAGGATCTGCAGATGAGCGGACAGGTCACGCGCAGCCGGTTGAAGCGCCCAGGCCCAGAGATGAACCTCATCCGGGGCGATGGTCCCGAGGAAAGAAGAGACCGGCCAGGTCAGCGGGGAGGTCACGTCCGATTGGCTCCGATGCTAGTTCAGGGATCTAAGGCAGTCTCAGCGACTCGAAATGCTACACACTATTGTCTGAACTTTCTTGCCGTGCGCGTTCTCCCGGGCTCTCAACCCACATCAATTCGAGCTGGCGAAGTTTGTTAGCCAGAAATGCCACTTCGCGTGCACTGACGTCTTCTGATTCTGCGCGAGCGATCTCGTGTTGCAAAAAATTGAATGCCGGCCGCATCTCCACCGGGAAGTCGTCGCTGCGTAGTCCACGCAGAACTTCCCAGGCCTGAAGAAGGAGTGTCCGATCACCCGCCTGCGCTCCCGGGTGCGCCAGCAGAGACGCTGCGCGCCGGAGTCGTTCATGAGCATCAATCTTGGTCATGGGTAATAAAGTGTGACACGAAACTGACGAAATCATCTACCACTGTGCTGCGCCTTGCAATCATGCTGCAAGGTCCTGAACCACAATATAATGGGTCCATCCGTTTTAAGGCGAAAGCAACTAAATTTGTGACTGGCTACTCTGACAACCTGGAAGGGACGGGCTCACGGGAGGGCTACAACTTTCGTTTCGAGTTGGCGGAATATGTCCGAAGCCAGGCCCTCCCCGTAGATAAGCTGGGGCACCAACCGCGGCTGTATGCATTGACTCGATTGGTAGGCGAGGGGATGTCTTACGATGACGATGTGGTCTACGCCGCGGCGTGGCTCCACGACCTGGGTGTATTTGTCGGTCATCGGCCGGAAGATCCGGAAAAACTCTCCGGCTGGGACAATGTCAGCTATGCGATGCAGCAATCGCCGCAGCTCTTGCGTCAATTTGGGTTTCCTGCCACGAAAGTTGCACAAGTGGTGGAAGCGATCCGCACCCACCAACCGCATCTGAGCCCTACTTCCCTGGAGGGCACAATCCTGCGCGATGCGGACATTCTGGAACAGTTGGGTTCCATCGGTATCCTGCGGGTGGCGGCAAAGATCGGCAGGGACACGCGATATCCAACCTTTACCAGTGCGGCCGCCACTTTGCGCAAGAGTCTGGCAGATTTGCCCGGCAGGCTTCACCTGGAGACAGCAAAGGCGTTGGCCCGTCCAAGAATTGCTTTGCTCCACGCCTTCCTCCAGGAGTTGGAGGGCGAAGCATACGAGGCCCTTTGCTAAAAGGGGCGCCACGATGGTTACCGATGATGTTCCAAAGTCTAAAACCAGCGTGTGGATGTGAGAGACTAACCGTTGCCAGCGGTGTACTTTCAGCATCTTAAAACTAGGGTGCTGACTGGCAAATTGCATTGGGGGCCCCGTACATGAAGTTGAAAAATGCCAAGGTAGTCGTATGTGGCGCCGGCGGTTTTATCGGCGGACATCTGGTCAAGAGCCTGCTGGACAACGGAGCAAAAGTCATCCGGGCAGTAGACGTTAAACCGATGTCAGAGTGGTATCAGTCCTCATCTGGGGTAGACAACCAGGTCCTGGATCTCAAGGACAAAGACAGTTGCATGAAGGCAGCGCAGGGCGCTGAGGTGGTGTTCCAATTGGCCGCTGATATGGGCGGCATGGGTTTTATTGAAAACAACAAAGCTCTTTGCATGTTGAGCGTGCTGGCCAATACGCACATGCTCATGGCGGCTCGGGAAAAGGGAGTCGAACGTTTTTTTTACTCCTCATCCGCCTGCGTTTACAACGGAGAAAAACAGAAGACTCCAGACGTCGTGGCACTGAAGGAAGAAGACGCCTATCCGGCGCTCCCTGAAGACGGCTATGGCTGGGAGAAGTTGTTTAGCGAGCGCATGTGCCGCCATTTCGAAGAGGATTTTGGCCTGCAATGCCGCGTGGCTCGCTACCACAATGTCTACGGCCCCCTGGGGACGTGGACGGGCGGACGTGAAAAGGCTCCCGCTGCGATTTGCCGCAAGGTCATCGAAGCCAAGGCCTCAGGCAAACATCAGATTGAAATTTGGGGAGACGGGAAACAAACTCGCAGCTTCATGTATATCGATGACTGCACCCGGGGCACGCAGGCCACCCTGCAGAGCGAAATTCACGAGCCCATTAACCTTGGCAGCAACGAACTGGTTACGATCGATCAGCTGGTGTCAATCGCTGAAGAGATCGCGGGAATCAAGCTGGAGCGAAAGTACAATCTCGGTGCTCCAAAAGGCGTCAA
>CAZSUK010000133.1:0-14220 GCA_964609355.1 uncultured Acidobacteriaceae bacterium
AGACGGGCAATGAAGGAACCATGAACTAACCCTTATCGAGGAAGCTCTACGAAGAAACCCTGTAATCCCGATTCGTCGCCGAAAAGCGGAGCTGGAATTTGGATGTTTCGCAGGCGAGACGTTGGTTTTTCTGCAATAGGTGTATGCTGTCACCGGATTAACCCAGCCAGGATGTAACTCTGGAGGTTGCGAATCGAAGCAACCCGGGGCATAAAATAGGTTGATGGATAAAATTCTTCTCGCTGACAACCAAGAACTTTTTCGCATTGGCACGGCCAGGATCCTGATGAGCGAAAAGGACTTTCACCTGGTGGCACAGTGTGCGGACCTCGAGCGCCTTCTGCTCTCGGTCGATGCGTACCGCCCGTCGATTGTTCTGTTTGCGTCCGCATTGCGGCCCCGATATCAGGATTTGATGGCGCACGTAAAGGCGGCGGGAAGCCGCGCGGTGGTGATCGCGGAGAACAGCGAGCCGGCCCACGGCTTCATCGCTCACGATATTCGCGGAGTGCTCTATCGCAGCACTGCCGGCAATGAGTTGGTGGAGTGCGTGAACCGGGTGATCAAAGGCTACTGTTCGATTCAGCGGCCAGGCGAAGCTGCGGGGTCGGAAGAAGAAGATTCCATAGGGACGCGTGTTCGCGATCGGCTGACGCCAAAAGAGATGCAGGTCGTCTCCCTGCTCGTGCAAAGTTGCAAGAACAAAGAGATCGCGCTGCGCCTGGGCATCACCGAACAGGTGGTCAAGAACTATCTGCGCAGTATTTATGACAAGACGGGCGTTTCCGATCGCCTCGAACTTGCACTCTTTACCATGCACAATCGTATACTGGCCGCCGCTGCGGCCGAGGCGGGCGCCCTCGTCTGCGAAAGGGTTTGAGGGCGGCCTCAGTCAACAGACCCGGTTGAACTGTCCAGGCAGATTGAAGAGCTCAAAACTGTGCTCGATACGCTTCACCAGGGACCGAGACTGGGCGCGCTCCCGAAGCCATCACCCATGCCCTGGTGCTCCGACCGGAGCGGCATTGCGCGGTCGACGTGCAAGACTGACGAAATTGCGGACAAGAGGATCCGATTGGTCGACCTTGCGCCAGGCTATGCCGATCCTCCATCTGGCTTCGGCCAGATTCGTATCCAGCAAACGAACATCAGGTACTCGCATCAGCCTGGCCGAGCGCGGTACTAAGCTCACACCCACGCCCGCTTGCACGAGATTGAGGACCGTGAATAGTTCGTTGACTTCCTGAACGATGCGAGGGCTGAAGCCAGCAGCTCTGCAGGTTTGCACAAGGTGATCGTAGAAGCTGACTGAGACGCTACGGGCGATGGATACAAATGGCTCGTTTCGAAGACTGAAGAGTCCCTTGCGATAGGACATACCGCGGGGAACCGCCGCAACAAGCATCTCCTCGAGAACCGGCACGGTCACCAATTCAGCACTCTCGACCGGAAGCCGGACGAAACCGACATCGATGCCACCTTGTTCAAGCGCCATGATCTGATCCGGAGTGGACATATCACGCATGGACACTTGTACCTCCGGAAAGTGTTCTCGAAATCGCGTCAGAATACCCGGGAGGCCGGCAGCCAGCGATGCGATACCAAAACCTATCCGCAACAATCCGGCTTTGCCGCTCACTGCGAGACGAGCCATCTGTTCCGCGATGTCCGCATCTCGCAACAGGCTCCGCGCACGATCGCGCAGGATCTCCCCTGCCGGCGTGAGGGTTACCCTGCGGTATCCGCGTACCAGCAACGGGCCGCTTACTTTGGCTTCTAATCGCTGCATCTGCTTGGTAAGTGCGGGTTGACTGACGCGCAGCGCTTCCGCCGCCTGACCAAAATGCAGATGGTTCGCGAGCACGAGGAAGGCACGCAATTCAGATAGTTCGAGAGCCATTCCTACAGGTTATCAAACGAGTGCCTATTGCATATTGGACAGAATGACACGGAACGTGCAGCCTAATTAACAGGGGCGAATCGCAATGGACCGTACCGGGGTGAAGTGGCCAAAATGGGCGCTCGCAGTGCTCTTTCTCGTGGATGGAGCAGGCTTTGGAACCTGGGCCGCCCACGTGCCGGTATTCAAGCAGTTCCTTCATATCGAGAACGGATCTCTCACCTTTGTGTTGATCAGCGTCATCGCCGGCGCGATCATCAGCATGCCCGTAACAGGTCAACTCATCGCTCGTTACGGCAGCCGGCGGGTGATTCGGAATGCGGCGGTCAGCTACGTACTGATGATCGGGCTTCTTGCGCAAGCCTCGAGGTTCTGGGTTCTTGTCATCTTTGCGGGCCTGTTTGGGGCCGCGAAGGGAGCCTTCGATATTTCTGTCAATGCGCAGGCGATGGCGGTTGAAAAGCACTATGGGCGGTCGAGTATGAGTTTCTTCCAGGGCTGCTGGAGCGCCGGAGGTTTGCTGGGTGCTGGTGCTGCGGGCCTCATGCTCCAGCGTCAAGGCACCGTTCGATCCGATCTTTCGTTCACTGCAGGCGTGCTCGTTCTTTGCTGCATTTTGACCCTGCCGATGCTTGTGGAGGAGGCGGTCAGGCCACGGGCAGCAGAGAAGTTTGTCTGGCCAAATGCCGCACTGATGCGGATCGCCGTCCTGGCAGCCTTTGGATTGTTAGCGGAGGGGTCCATCGCGGATTGGGCTTCTGTGTACCTGCACTCGAACGTCGGCGTGACCCTTCCATTGGCAGCCGCCGGGTACGCTGCATATGCGATTGCCATGGCGGCGGCACGGTTCTCAGGGGACTGGCTCGCACAACGCGTCAGCGGCAAGAATATCCTGCATGGAAGTGGTCTCCTGATAGCTGCCGGCCTGGGTTGCACACTTCTTTCTCATTCCTGGTGGCCCGCCGTGTTCGGCCTGATGCTCGCCGGGATAGGAGTCGCAAATATCGTTCCGGTGATCTGGAGTGTGGCGGGTCGCGACACAAGAATGGGAGCTGGCCCGGCCATCTCCGCCACCGCTACGATCGGCTACTGTGGCTTTTTGACGGGACCGCCGATTATCGGGTCGCTCGCCGTCATAATTGGGCTGCGCCAGGCGATGGGAGTGATCGTGCTCTGCGGGATCATTGTCGCAATTGGACCGATCTTTTTTCCCTTGCAATCAACATCACGATCCTCAACCGAAGAAGCTGTAACAGCCGGAGCCTAAATCTTTTGATTCGCCTCAACTGCAAAGCGATCCTCTTCGACATGGATGGCACCCTTGTCGATTCCACAGCCTGCGTGGAGGCCACCTGGGAACGCTGGGCGCGAAAACATGGCATCGACTTGCACCATCTGTTGCAGATTTCCCACGGAAGAAGAACCGTAGACACGCTCATGGAAATAGCACCGCACCTCGATGTGGAGTCTGAAGCAAGAGCGCTCGAGCGAGAAGAGTTGACAGCACGCGAAGGAATTGTCGCCGTTCGTGGGGCCTCTCAACTTTTACGCGGGCTTAAAGAACATCAATGGGCGGTAGTGACCTCGGCGAGCAGAGAATTAGCGACAGTGAGACTCCAATACGCGGGCCTTCCTGTTCCGCCGCTCCTGATTAGCGCGGATGACGTTTTCCGTGGAAAACCTGATCCCGAAGGATATTTAAAGGCCGCAGATCATCTCGGAGTTCTGTATGACCGTTGTGTTGTAGTCGAAGACACTCCTGCGGGTATTCTTGCGGGGCGCAATGCAGGCATGACCGTTCTGGCTTTAAGCACAACCTTTGCTCCTGAACATCTGTTGGGAGCTTTGTGCGCACCAGATTTCAAACAGGTAGAGTTTTCTTTTCTGTGATTAATGCTTTCGATTAACGTGAAAGGGATCATCGAACCTGGTTTTCACATTGAAGCGGAGGTAGGACAGCTTCTGCCTCCTGGTTCCTCGGCGTGCCCCGGTCCCCGAACGAGTCAGGCAAGATTGCCGGAGCCAGTGCGACTTCGGTGCTCGTATCAGCCTTGTAGCGCAGGAGCGTGCGTACCTGCCCTAATGTCGGATGCCCGTCTGCCAGATCTGGTTCGAACTTCCATTGGCGTACAGCTTGCATCGCCGAGTCTCGGAAGACGGTGGAGCCGCCAAGGAAGCGGGTGCCGTCGATTACGTCGCCGCTCGTCGATATCACCAGACCGATCTCGACCGTTCCTACGACAGCCGGTCGCAATTGTGAATCAGGGTAGCTTGGCAACACGCACTGAAGGATACGTTTCGTCGCCTGTTCCGGCGTGAGATTCCGGATCGGGTTCCGCGTGACTTGGGACGGCTCACCGCGGACGAAAAACTCTTCGCTCCCGAAGTCGTGACTGCCGGAGTGATCATAGAAGTCGGCTTTGTACTTGACCTGCAGGCGCCCGTCCTCAAGCGGCCGGAGTTGCATCGCTGTGGTTGCGAAGCCGTGGTCCCGGGTGGCTTTGCAACCTGCACCGTGCGGCGCGCACTGCACCTCGCCCCAATCGCAATCGCGAGGATGACAGCCGCCCCAGGCGCGGACGAATAGATGCTGATTATCAGATCGGACGACGAGTCTTGTGACTCCTCCTGTGCCGGAATTCCCATTGATCCAGCTTCCGGCCCGCGCCAATTGCCGTTGCGACGTAGCTGAGCGGAAGCAGCCACAGGCAGAGTCGCACCGCACACCTCCTATATTTTTTGCCGATTCTATGCCTTTTTGAGCCCTACGGCTCGGACATTCGTGGCCTTTGCGGGAATGACCCTAGAGTCTCGTGGACAGGATTCTCGTGCGGACTTTTTCGGAGACGGGCCTTTTTCGGGGGCCTTGGTCTGGATCCCGAACTTGAGACAGAAAATAGAGACACACTGCAGCAAACGGAGGTTCGGTTGGCAGGTGCCCTGGTTTTCAGGGTGGAATTTGGGATTGTAAGCCAGACGTTTCAGTTACAACTGCCGAATGATTCGTGAACGTCCGTGCGTCCCCCCGAGTTTCGTCGCCCAAGGTGCGAGCCTGTCAAAGTGACGACACAATGTCAACATCTCATCATCGTGGCGTCGTCAGTGAACCCTTATGTGATATTCGCAAATCCCCTTGTTCTTTCGATAAATCCTTTATCGTCAACTGCTAACCATTTCTCGCGTTGAAGCCGCGCCTTGGCATGCAAATTGCCCTTACACATGGCGAGCAGGAATAAAGATCCGAGGCGCTGTGGCGATGTTCCGGTTGGACTATCTATCTTGTTTACTCACGGTCGTTGCGACGATCCTGGTCGGAAGAAAGATGTGGACCGGTCTTGTTGTGTCGGGGGTCAACAGTCTCATCGTCTGTGTGATCGGGTTGCACACGTCGCAGTATGGCTTTATCCCCGCGAATATGTTTTGCATTTGCATAAATGCATTCAATCTTCGGGCATGGTTAAAGGTGCAGAAAGATCCATCCGAATCGACGACTGAGGCAAGCAGCGAACTGGTCGCTAGCTACAAACGCAAACGTTGGGGTGCCCTACCCTTGACGCAGTTTCAGATGAGGGCCATGAAGCGTTTGTAATTCACTGTGCCTTACAAGGAGGTAATCGACTGCTGCGCTTTGGTACATGAGGTTGTTCTGAAGATAATTGTCTGAGTTTCGGCCGGTTCGGAGTCAACGGGCTGGGAAATGATGCGTACCGACGGACGCAGATTACGCCTGCGCTGCACACCTGGCGAAATTCTGTTGCCAGCAACGTTCGGAGTCTTGATCGGCCGGGAAGAACGTCTCGATCCGGAGTTCCTGCAACGTGACGTCCTGCGGCGTGCCCAAAGTCATGATAGTGCTGAACAGTCGTAGATCGAGATCTCCCATGCGTATGTGAAACGGAAGCAAAAGGTCGCCGGGACGCGGCGTGGTGTGCGAATCGGCCACTGTAGATTCGCTGGCGTAGCTCCTGATCTCAGCCAGCAAAGCAGCGCCTGCTGGGTCTTCCGCTGAGCTCAATTCCCGCTCTGCACGGCTCAATAGGTGCCATTCCACCTCGGGCCAGTTCACTATCCAACGGCGGGAGCCCTCAGGGTGGAACGTGCCGCGTAGGATGTTATGGTTCCAGGCGCTCAGAGCAGGCGAGAGCAATGTCGGGAGAAACTGGCTGGCCGCGCGATTGCTCAACAAACAGTTCGAATGACGGTCCACTGCGATCGCGGCGTAGGGCAGATGTCGATCGAGGATGAACTGCAGCATGTCGCGCATGTGAGCCATCTCGTCGGCCGATAGAGGCAATTCGCGAAAGATATGGGCGAAGCCGGCGGCTTCGAGCAGGCGATTGCGTTCGCGAAAGGAAAGGTCGAGCACTTCGCCCAAAGCAAGCACTGCCTCACGGCTGGGCTGGGCCCGACCGGTTTCAATAAAACTGACATGCCGCACAGAAAAGCCAGCCCGACTGGCCAACTCGAATTGACTCAACCCGCGCGTTTGCCGCCAGGCGCGGATCCGCGGCCCAACCGATTTCGCTGCATCTGCCATGCCCGTATTTTATTCACCGCACGGAAATCGACCATTACCTCGCAGGTAATTGTTGGCGTCGCGCCAGCCGGGCTAACATCCCGGCATGAAAAGACGATCAGTGCTGAAATCAATGATTCTAGCCCTTGCTAGCGTCCCTTCCGTGGCCGAACAACCTTCGGCAGTCGCTCCGTGCCCCACCATGATCGAATCTCGCGACAAGACCAGGATTCATTTTCGGGATTGGGGCGCCGGCCGACCGGTGGTCTTCGTGGCGCCATGGGGGCTCTGCTCAGACTGGTGGGACATCCCAGTGATCACCCTTTCGGAACGGGGATGGCGTTGCGTGGCGTTCGACCGGCGCGGTCATGGACGTTCCGATGATCCCTGCCGCGGCTACGATTTCGACACCCTTGCCGACGACATCGCCGCTGTCATGGATGCACTGGATTTGCAGAATATCGTCCTGGTCGGCCACTCCATGGGAGGGGCGGAGGCAGTCCGCTATCTGACGCGCTACCGCAGCCACCGGGTCTCGCATGCTGTGCTGATCGCGCCTACCACGCCTTTTACCATGAAGACCGGCGACAACCCGGGCGGCGCGCCCCGAGAGACTCTCGAGAAGACCCGCGAGTCGCTTAAGCACGACCTTCCACACCGCGTGGCAGAGGCGGCGCCGGATTTCTTCGGCGTTCCCAAAAACTCTGTCTCGATCGAGATGATGGACTGGTGGTCCCGCCAGTTGCTGGACCGCTGCTCGATCAAGGTGCTGTCGGAACTGTACAAGGTAATGACGGAAACCGATTTCCGCACCGAGCTTCGAACGATAAGGACACCGACTCTGATCCTGCACGGCGACATTGACAAATCGGCCCCGCTGGAATCGACCGGTCGCCCGACGCACGAACTCATCGCCAGCAGCCGGTTGTTGGTATACGAGAATGCCGCACACGCTCTGCCGTACACGCACACGGATCGTATGCTGGCGGATATCGTCGCGTTTGCGGGCGCCTAGAGATGCCGGTAATCGGATGGGTGTAGGTATCCTCTACCATCGGAGGGATTGCAAGTTGCGCGTCTCAGCTGGGCCTTTTTGGGGGCGTCCCAGATGTTTGGTTCACACTGTTTGGGAGTGTGATGTGTGCAGGTTCATGAAGCGGCGCCCTCAGGAGCCTAGCGCGGCCAACGTGGCCGTGTCCCAGTGCGCATCTGCGACCACTTCCACGTTGGCCGCCCTGGAGTAGGCCGCCCGCACCACGTCGACCGGCACTTTGTTGCCGGCTGCGTCCACCACGCCTCCCAGCACTACGCGCTTCGGGCCGGGTAACTCAGTTAAGTCGGTTTGGCGAAGTATGCCTGGCACGAAGTTGGCGAACGGATGAGTGTAGTTTTCTGTCTCCACAATGTTGCGGTAGGACAGTAGTCCCCCAGAGAGATAGAGGGCTGCGAAGTTGGAGTCGAGCGCGGCGGCGAACTGCATCGGCACTGTCCACTCACCTCGCGCAGCCACAACGAGAGGAAGACCGGCGACACCCTCGTGATGGCGTAGCGCCTCCAAAACAGCCAGAATATCCGTCACACGCTGTCCGAGCAGCGGCTTTCCCAGGATTAGCGATGCCCACGCCCATGATTCTTCGTCGTCGTGCTCTTCCGACCAGACCGCAGCGCCACGCCCCAACTCAGGCTTCAGGTCTCCTACTCCGCGCAGATCCGGAATGCCCACGATATGACCATTCGTCGCCAGCGTTTGGTATAGGCTATCCTCCTGCCAGCGGTGATCGTAGTTACGGCCGGCCGGCTCTAACAGCAACAGCACCGATTTCACAGGGACTCTCGTCGGTCGAATCAGCCACGCCGGCAACCAGACCTGTGCTGCCGATTGAATTTCCAGAGCCTCGATCTGGCAGCCGTCGGACGGTACCTGCTTCAGAACGCGAGCCGCCAAACCCCGAGGCGGCATCTCCGTTCCGAGAAGCGTCTTCAGGGACTCCGGCGATTGGGTCTCAAAAGTCTTAGGCATTGCGGCCTGCGTCTGAGAGAAGGGAGTCGCAGCTCCCGAGTGCGCTCGGGTCACGCTTCCTGAGGCGGACACCCACAGAGTTGCGTCCTCTTCCACCACAGTCTTTGGCTCCACCTCGACGCGACCGGTCTCGCCCTGGAACCAGCGACCGAACCAGCTGTACACCTGCAATCGCGTGTCGTAAGACAGCCCGTGTGGAAGCGGGGTCCCGCCCCAGGCGATCTGATCCCCCTTGCCAAGCACGGCGTAAACCTTCCGCAGCTTTTGAAATTCCTCCCACCCGCTGGAAATGTAGCGTGGCGAATAGGTGCCGAAGAAGTCCTTGTCACTCACGCTCACCAACAGCGGCTTCGGAGCCAACGGATACAGCAGGTCCCAGCGGTCGAAGCCAAGGGGCCCAGAGCCTACAAAATTCTGCTCGGCGTCATCGGTGGAGCCCGGCGCGTCAAAGTTCGCGCAGGCAAAGTTTTCGGTAATGCCACTGCACACCACCGCCGCGGCGATGCGGTCATCGATGGCGGCGAGAAACATGGTCGTAGTCCCTCCACCGGATTGTCCGGTGGCTCCAATGCGCTTTGCATCCACCAGCGGATGCGAGGCCAGCACGTCCAGACTTCGCACCGCATCCCACGCATGCATTCTCGTGGCGCTGTCGCCGACCAGCAGCATCGGCCGGCCCGCATACGAATGTTCCTCGTCTTGTTGAGACAGCCGGGATTTTATTCCGGAGGCGTCCGGATAATAAATTCGCTCCCCCTGGCCCATCGGATCGAAGCCCAGCACCAGGTAGCCCAATTGCGCCAGTCCCTGGCAGCACCGCTGATAGGTAGCGCCGGCTTTGCCGTTCGCGGTGTGCCCCATCTGGAACAGTATTCCCGGGAACGGCGGCTTGAATGACTTCGGAATATAGAGATTCGCCGCAACGTACAAATTCGGCTGGCTTTCGTAGAGCAGGTTCTCCACGCGATAGTGTTCCCGCTCAAACCCTCCCACGGAGTGAACGTTGAGCGGCGTCCGCTCCGGCGCTCCTCCCGCCAGCTTCCAGAAGGTTTCTCGAGACCACTGTTGATACTCGCGCACAGCCGCCGGTGTTGTCAGCGAGGCGATCTTCTGGTTGCGGGCCTCATAGGCATGCGCGGCAAGCTCATCCAGAAAATCCGGCAGACCGCGGGAGTAGTCGCGGTAGGTGACGCCCGGGTAGGATGGCACCGTCGCTGTCTTCCCCACGGGCGACGAAGCGGCGGATAGGGCTGCGAACAATTGCCCATGGGGCACAAGCGGCGGAACCGCAGATAAAGCGGCGATCATCTGGCGGCGTGTCATCGTCATTATTCGTCCAGCTCCAGGCGTTGTCGTTCTTCGTGCATGGCCATTCCCGGGGGGTTAGTAGAGACCGGTTAACTCGGACGCGGAATCCATATCCAGATAAATCGTGACGTCCGGATGTGTGCGCAGAAGAGTCGATGGACAATTCGTTGAGATAGCTTCCTGCAGAGTGCGCCGAACCGCTTCCGCCTTACGAGCACCAGGGACCGAAACTATCAATTTCGGGACCCGGAACAACGTTGGAATCGTGAGGGTGAGAGCTTGCCTCGGCACATCTTCCAGTGTCTTGAACCAACCCTCCGACACTTGTTGTTGGCGGCACTTATCGTCAAGTGTAACCACCTTGATTGCGAGAGGATCGTCAAAATCGGCTTCGGCGGGATCGTTAAATGCCAGGTGTCCATTTTCGCCGATGCCAAGAAGGCAGAGTTGCGGCTTGGCCAGACCCAGTTGACGCACGTATTCGAGGCTAACCGCCTTT
Source organism: uncultured Acidobacteriaceae bacterium (assembly GCA_964609355.1). GTDB lineage: Bacteria > Acidobacteriota > Terriglobia > Terriglobales > Acidobacteriaceae > PALSA-350. Next base: position 10,244 of record CAZSUK010000133.1, read on the forward strand.
ACGTCTTTGGCGTTTGCCTCCATCTCGAAGAACTCCCGCATGGCTACGCGCTGCGTCAGCTTTTCACGCAAGTAGCGGCGAAACGACGCTGGATGACTCTCGTCGATCCCAAGATATTCATCCATGTGGAATCCGCGCACTCGGTTCCACGGCAGGCCAGGAATCGACGTCAGGGCCGCGAGAGTATCAAATTGTGACGCGCCCGTGGCGAAGATGACTCCGATGTCTATGCCGAGTTGGTCCAACTGGCGGAGCTCCGCGGCAGCTGCGTTGGCAGCGGCCGTGCCCAGTTCCTTGCTGCTGGGATGAATCTCCAATTTCACAGTTCCCGATGTGAAGCGAATCGCATTGTCTGTTGGCGCTTTCATAATTCCTTTCATGTAACGGCCCCCTTGGCGCGGGCCGGCTGGGAGCGAACCTGAAGGGGCACACTCCTCCGAAGTGGAAAATGGAATGTAGCGACGATTATCCTTGAATTTGCCCAGCAGTCAAGAAAGTCTCCAGGGAATTATCTGATTATTTCACGAATATGAGAAATTTTTCTTGACGCGAAAGGTTTTGCCTTTTACCTTGAACACCATATTCATTCAGAGCGATCCCGGGCCCTCAAAAAAATTCCTTATGTAAGAAGGGCGGAAATGGCAACATCCTGCGAAAGAATCGCTGTGGAAAAACAGGTTGGGAAGAACTCGGGATGTAAGGTTCTACTTTCCTTCTTGCTCTGTTTTGTAGCCATGGTGTGGAGCCCTTCTGCGGTCGCCCAGTTTACGACTGCGCGGCTCGGCGGCACCGTCACAGATAAAGCGGGGGCAGCCATTGCCGGCGCAACGCTGAGGGTCGAACAGGTTACTACCGGATACACGCAGACAGGAAAGGCTGGATCCGATGGCGGCTATTTGTTTCCTAGTTTGCCGGTCGGAAGCTATCGATTGACCGTGCAAATGGACGGCTTTACGACGTATGTACAAAGCGGCATCGAGTTAACCGTCGGACAGACAGCTACGCAGAACATTACCTTACAAGTGGGTGCGGTGGCCCAACAGGTAACAGTGCAAGCGAATTCTTCCCTGGTGACGACACAGTCTGCATCGGTTAGCCAACTCATCAGCCAGGAGAACATGATCGCTTTGCCGCTGAATGGACGCGAAGCGCAACAACTCGTTTTCCTGACGCCCGGTACCGTCGATGTGACGTCACAATATTCTGCGGAAGGCGGCGTTTTCCCTGGCGAGCAATACGCGAAAACAAATGGCGGGGGCGCCAACGGCGTCTATTATCTGCTCGACGGTGTGGACTACAACGATACCTACATTAACGCGAACCTGCCCTTTCCTAACCCGGACGCACTGCAGGAATTCAACATACAAACTGACAATATGAGCGCCGCGTATGGGAACGCAACCGGCGGCGTAGTAAATATCGTAACCAAGTCCGGCACAAATCAAATTCATGGCGACGCATTTGAATTTCTGCGTAACTATGCAATGGATGCACGAAACTACTTTGCCACCTCCCCCGACCCCCTCAAGCAAAACCAGTTTGGCGGAACCATTGGCGGCCCCATTCTCAAGGACAAGTTGTTTTATTTCGGCGCCTATCAGGGCACGCGGACAAATACAGCAGCAAATGGGCAAATTTCGTTTGTGCCCACCGCTGCCGAACGCCAGGGTAACTTTGCGGACCTACTGCCGGCGGGCACGCAATTAGTGAATCCCGCCACGGGCGCACCATACCCTAATAACCAGCTGCCGAGTCTAAACCCCGTAGCGCAATATCTGCTGCAATACATTCCTCTTCCAAACGGGCCGGGCCGTCAGCTTAGCTACAATGGCGTTCCAACGATAGCGAACACGAACGAATATCTGGCCAAAGTGGACTACATCCTCGGGAAGCACCATCTGAGTGGCCACTACTTTCAGATGAATTACGATATTCCGCTCGTGACCCCGCTCAAGTCGAATATCCTTCAGGCAAATACAGAAAGTCCGCAAAGCATCACATTGAAACACGTCAGTGTGGTAGACATTTACCCGATCTCTTCCAACACCTTGCTCAATAGCTACTTCGGCTATACCAGCCAAAATGGCGACACGCTTTCTGCTGAGCCTTTCACAATTGCAGACGCCGGCTCACTGATCGCGCAGCCGGTGCAGGTTTCAGACGCTAAAGTCATGAGTGTGAGCGTAGCCGGCAATTTTTCGATAGGAAAACAGCATAGTACCGGCGTTTGGGATCGTGGTGACCAGTCTTTTCGGGAAGTCGTCACACTTGTCAGAAATTCCCATGACATAGAATTCGGGGGCGAGTTTTTGCGCATTCGCGCTCCGATGTCCAATACCTATCAAGCGGCCGGGATCTTCTCTTTCAATAACACCCTTTCCGGAGACAATGTCGCAGATTTTATGTTGGGGGATGTATCAGGCTTTACGCAAGCAGGTGGCCTATACCTTAATTTTACGGGCTACAACTGGAATACTTTTGTCCAGGACACCTGGCACGTGAGTCCAGGACTCACCGTTACCGCTGGTCTACGCTGGGACCCGTTCCTTCCTTATACAGACAGCGAGGGACGAGTTGCATGTTTCGTACCGGGAGCGCAATCTCAGCGTTATCCCAACTCTCCTCAAGACTTGATTTTTGGGGGGAGCAACCATGATGCCGGCTGTCCTCAATCGTCGATCTATAACAATTTGGGGAATCTTGGCCCACGTATCGGCTTTTCGTCCCGGCTGACAGCAGATGGAAATACCAGCGTTCGCGGCGGAGCGGGCTTCTATTACGAAAGACCGAACACCGTATCCTTCGAAGATATCGTTGGAGTCCCCCCATTCGCTCCTATCGTGGGTCTTTCAGCCGTGAACTTTACTGATCCATATGGGAGCGCAGGTGTGGCGAATCCCTTCCCACAACAATTTGGCCCCAGGAATCCGGGACCGGATGCCACCTTCCCGCAGGATATTTCGTTTACTCAAATCTTCGACCGGCATTTTCGCCTTCCTCAAATATTCACCTGGAACCTCACTTTAGAACGCGGCCTTGGATCGGACTGGCTGATTCGTGCCGCCTATATCGGAAACAAAGGAACTCACCTGGGTGGTACAGGAGATCAGGAGTCTGGGCTGCTGCAAATAAACCCAGCCATCTACATTCCCGGACAATCGACGGAAGATAACACGCAGCAACGACGGGTTTATCCGCAGTTCGGATTTATAGATTCAATCAATTCGGGTGTGAACAGCAATTATGATGCAGTCCAGTTAGGCCTTCAGAAGCGTTTCTCTCGAGGATTCGCTTTTCTGACCAATTTCACCTGGGCCCGGGCACTTGATAGTTTTGGTCCGAACGGATCACCAGGAGGGAATGGCACCAATACGTGCACCTGCGGACGTTATTTTGACTACGGCCCCAGCGACGGGGATGTGAACAAGACGTTTCGGATTTCAGGAAACTATAATTTCCCTCGCGTGCCGGTTCATAGTTTTGCGGATAAGCTCATCAATGGATGGAGCCTTAGTGGTATAACGAATTGGCAAACAGGGTTTCCCTTCACGATTTTTAGCGACTACGATAATTCCTTCAGTCAGAACGGGGCAGACCGTGCGGACTTGACGGCACCGCAATTCAAAGATGCTTTGCTTAGCTCGGGGCGGTCACACGCACAGTTGGTCAATGAGTGGTTCAATATTTCGGCTTTCGGTCCGAATGCGATTGGCACTTTTGGCAACACTGGCAAGAATGTTATCCGCGGGCCTAGATTTTTTGATACTGACCTGGGCTTGTTGAAGAACACAAAAATAGACGAGCGTGTGTCGCTTCAGTTCCGTGCCGAATTTTATAATGCTTTCAACAATGTAAATTTTGGCACTCCTGATAGCGGCCTCACCGATAGCAGCTTTGGTCAAATCACCTCAGCCCAGGATCCTCGCATTCTGCAAATGGCCTTAAAAGCCATTTTTTAGGAGTTGTTCATTGACTCG
>CAZSUK010000134.1:0-5044 GCA_964609355.1 uncultured Acidobacteriaceae bacterium
GATGGGATCAATGCCGGAAAATGGCTCATCCAGCAGGATGAAGGAAGGCTGAATGCAGAGACAACGGGCGATCTCCACCCGGCGCCGCTCACCACCCGACAGGGCGTAACCGCGCGTTTTGCGAATATGCCCCAGGTTCAACTGGTCCAGCAGCTTTTCCGTGCGCGCTCGCCGGACTTCGAGCGATAGGGATTGCACTTCGAGCACCGCGAGAATGTTTTCTTCCACCGACAGTTTGCGAAAAACTGAGGGCTCCTGCGGCAGATAGCTGATCCCATACTGCCGTGCGCGCAGGTACATGGGAACCCGTGTGATATCGACTTCGTCGACGAAAACTTGTCCCGTATCGGGAACGATCAGGCCGACGATCATGTAGAAGCTGGTAGTCTTACCCGCACCGTTGGGGCCCAGCAGCCCGACGACTTCGCCCTGGCAGACCTCCAGGTTGACGCCCCGAACCACTTGCCGGCCCTTATAAGACTTGCCGATTTCGTCTGTACTAAGCTTTTGCATTCATCTCGCAACCCGCGTCTGGGTCACTGCGTTGGAAGCACCGCCACTCACCACGACGCTATCATCGCGATCATTGAAAATCAACGCGTTGCCAGTTACCACTCCACGCACCTGATCAGACAAGCGCGGAGGCGCACCGCTGGTTCCCGTGAGCACGAATTTGCCGTCCGCAGCGGTGTAGGTGAGCTCTTCCCCCGTCCCTTTTCGCCCCGGTTGTTCCAGTTGAACCGCGCCCCGAGCCACAATCTTCGAAACGCTCTGAGAGGACCCGCTCTGCGACGGTACATTCTGAGAGGGCACACTTGGCGTCTTCTGGCTGCCTTGCTGGTCGGGCATCCTGGCAGGGGACGGCCCTGGGCTGAAATAAACATCCATGAAGCTCGAATGTAAGATCCCGCTGATCGTCTGGGCTACGACCCCGCCGCTGAAAACTGCCTTGTGGTCGTTCTCGGCGTAAAACAGCGTGCGGCTTTGCAAACGGACTACCGACGGGGCGGCCTGCGTCTTCGAACCGGGTTTCGGATTGGTTTGGGGATTCGTTTGGGAACCGGTAAACACCGCGTAGACTGCAGGCGCACTGCCTGAACCATGGGCGGAGAGGGTTCCATGCGTTCGCGAAAGCTCCAGCACCGGCGCCGAAACCGAATCGTTTCCTTGCCATAGGCGAGCCTCGCCGCCGGCTTTGCCGTAGAACGTCGTTATGTCAGTCGCGTGATCAAGATGGGCGTGGTCGGCAACCACGTGTACTGGCCCAGTTCCGCCAAAGCCCAGATTCTGCTGCCCCTTGCCCTGGCGATAGGTAGCCTTAACATCACCCGTCGCTGTGGCATTGCCGGTCGTGCGGTCCATTTCCAGCAAAGTTGTGCTCAGCTCTCCTGTCTCTTCAAGGATGCGCGGATTTCCCGTCAACTGCACGATCTGGGTAGCGGCGTCATAGGCTGCCCTCTCCGCCGTGGCGGTGGTCGCAGCTGGAGTCTGCCCGCCGGCAGTCGGCGCCCCTTGCTGTATCAGGGTCACGTTTCCCAGCTGCACTGCAGACTGCAGTTGGGCTGCCGGCTGAGGGGGATTGGCTTTTTTCCCTTTGGCTGGTTGAACTGGCGTCTTAGCAGAGGTGCGAGGCGCAGCAAAGGTGAGCAGAAGATTGTCGCCTTTGCTGCTTTGCGTGACCCCAGCCGGGCTTACAGTGACCAGACTGGTATGGCCTGTTCCGCGCACGCTGGAAAGAACTTCCCCGTTGTCCAGCGTCGCAAATAGCTGATCGCCTTGTATTGTCATGTCCTCCGGTGGGGTCTTGGCGTAAATGGTGTGTACATTCACCCGGCCGCCCCCAGCCGCCAAGATGTGCTGGGCCAGAGGACGACGGTCAGGCCCAGGCGCAAAGTCGATGTCCACCTGCGAGGCCTGCACCTGGCGAGTGGTCGACTGAGGAGAATTCTGTTTCGTTTTGGCACCATCGAGTTGGGGCAGCTTCTCCTCGTCCACGACCGAAACCGCGGTCCGCAATTGCGCATGCCGGATGTTTGTTTGTGGCCCGAACAACATCGTCCCCGAAGTAGCTGACCCATGAACCAGGCGGGATTCGTCGTTGGCCACGTACAGCAATCCTCCGTCTAAAATCGCCTGTTGCGGCGCGCTCTTCGCATCCAGATCGACATGCGCGATTCGGGCATTGACCTGCTGGCCGTTATCGCCAGTGAAGACCACATGTCCTTCCGCCAGCACCTGGTAGGCGGAACCATCGGTGCGGAACGAGACAGTCGCCTGATCCGAAGAGCTGTGGCTGTCGGCGTAGTCAGTTACATCCTGAAGCAGGTAAAGCAGCCGGCTGGCTCGATCGTATTGCGCGTGATGGGCGCGGACCTCCAGCGGGTCTCCTCCTACGCTGGAATTGAAGGCCACGTCGGCGGTGAGGATGATGATTCCGGTTTGCGAGTCGAAGCTGGCGCCGGTCGCGCTCCCTGCCGCCTCCGCCAGGCGGAACTCTATCTTTTCCGTAGTGCTGGCCAAGCCGGTCTGCTTGTTGAACACTAAGCCAGAAGTCTTGACGTGCACCGTGTTCTTGTTTTCGCTTTCGTCCGAAGCAGCCTTGCCGGCTTGGGGGCCAGGAGTCGCGGCTCCCTGAAAATCGATTTGAACCTCGCCCACGGCGCGCGCGATGCCATGCACCGGATCCCAATCGAAGTCGCTGCCGTAGATGCGGTTGGCGGGTTGGCCTTCCGCGCCATAGAGGGTGATGCTCACGTCGTGCAGCTCTGCGTGACCGTCGCCCTTGTACTGCACTGCCTTGGACGCGTGCAGGGTGTAGATGGTGTGACCGCCCCGCGACTCTGAATACGTAAACCCTTCGGTCGACTGCTGGATGCTGGTTTCCAATCCACCTGGCCGGTCATGCCCCAGGCGGCGGCCTTGCCACCGTCCGTAAAAAAAGAACCCGGCGATCGCCCCCAGCAGGCATCCCGCAAGTATCAGGATCCAGGAGCGCAACTTAGCCGGCGTCAGGCCCATATTTATCATCTTCTCACTCCATTCATCGACCAGGGCGCCCCTGAACAAAGCTTTAAGATGGAGAAATGGCTGACCGGTTGTATCTGAGTCTGTGGTTCCCCAATTTTCGCCTGCCGGCGCTCGCTCCCGCGATTGTCTGTGTACTGAAGCAGTGGAGCGCGGTGGGGCAGACCCCGCGAGTGCGTGCCGCCTCCGCTTATCCCATCTCCTGGAATGAAACACCGTTCTACCAGCGAATTTATGGGGAGGACGAGGTGGAGGAGTCCGCGCCCGAGCAGGCGGTGCCCGCGGCCACCGAGAACCTGCACGACGACTTTGCCTACGAGTTTGAGCTGCCGTGGGATCTTTGGGTAGCAGAGACGGTTGGCGGCCTTGATCCAACCTGGAAGCAGGAGCCGGTGACGGTGCGCGTGGTCGGCTTCGGTCCGGAGTTTGACGAGGGCGCGTTCGAACAGAACGGACAGATCCGGGTAGATTTCGGCCTCGACACACCCTTTCTGCTGGAAGATGTCGACCTCGACGAGGTAGGCGCTGAGCACATCAAGCGCAATGTTCAGAAGCTTGTGGCAGTGACTAACGCGATCCAGGAAAACTGCGCCATCAGCAGCCGTCTTTTGTGGTCCGATTCGGGCGAAAACCTCGCCCAGAAGCTGATTGCCCGCTTGCAGCGAGTGAACTAGCTACGGCAATTGTGCCTAACTTCCCGCAACCAACAAAGTTCGGGTGCCCCATCCTTCGCGCTCTTTGCGAAGGGTGGGAAAAGCGGAATGTGCGGGGAAGGGCCTCGGGGGCAGAGCGGTTGTATCCCACCCTTCGCAAAGAGCGCGAAGGATGGGGCACCCGAACTTTGGCGGTTGCGCTCCTATTGCGTTTGTTGGCTTTGTAGAGCGTGGCCGTGACGGACGTCTGACCCGCTCACCCAGAAGATGACGTCTTCCGCCATGTTGGTGGCGTGATCGGCGATGCGTTCCAGACTACGTGAGATAAATAGCAAGTTGACCGCCGATTGGGCCGCACTCGAATCCTTCACAATGCATTCCAGCAGTACGGCCTTGGCCCTTCGGTTCATTTCGTCGACAGCGTCATCCATAGCCAGTACGCTGGTCGCCAGTTCGGCATCGCGTTCATTGAGTGCCTGGAGTGCTTTCCGAACCATGGCCATCGACAACTCCGCCATGCGTGGGATGTCGATCGGGAACTCGCAAGGCTGGCTTCCCGCAAGCTCTTCAGCCAGCAACGCAATCGTCATCGATTGGTCGCCGACACGCTCTAAATCAGAGTTGATCTTGATCGCAGCCAGGACAAAACGCAGATCCACCGCCATGGGCTGCTCCATGGCGAGAATATCGAGCGCCATTTGATCGATTTCGCGCTCCGAGCGGTTGATGATGGCCTCGTTCAAACGCACGTTGGCACACGCGGATAGCTCTCCGCGGCAATGTGCGTCCAAAGCAAACCTCAATGTTTGTTCCGCCACTCCAGCCATCTGAAGAAGGCGTTCACGTAGATTCTCGAGTTTCTGATGAAACGAGATTCGAGTCATTGGTCAGGCCCCCTGATTGATTTCTCCCTTTTGCTGTTGATCAGGTTCTAGAGGAGGGTCCGTACCGTATATATTCCACGATCCGTTGAATTAGAATACAGCTTTTAACACTCTATTAACACAAAACTTTTGCGGTAGGTGTAGCGCATAAAGTTGTATCGGGAATATTTTTCGTCAACCGGCAACGATCTCAGAGAAGTCCGCAATACGCGAAAAATCGCTGAGCACAGAAGCAATCAGGGCCAGCCGATTCCTGCGCAGATGAGCTTCCGGCGCCAGCACCATCACCTGATCGAAAAAGCTGTCGATCGCGGGCCGCAGTGTAGCGATGCGCTCCAGAGCCTCCGGATATTTCTGTTGCGCGCGAAGGGTCTCCACCTGGGGGGCGACCCTCAACACCTCGGCATAAAGCTGTTGCTCCGCCGGCGCGATGAGATCCTCAGGTTTGATGGATTGACCTTCCTGCTCCTCCTCTGCCTGGCG
>CAZSUK010000135.1:0-10023 GCA_964609355.1 uncultured Acidobacteriaceae bacterium
CCCGGGGTTCAGCATCGATGGCAAAGGGCAGACGCACAACGTCAACCTGGGTTCTACCAAGTCCTTCGGCGCTTCCAGTGTGAACGAGTTTCGCCTCGGTTATTTCCGGCTCGACACCACATTGAACCAGCCGCTCGGCGGAAAGGGAACTACCCTTGCCAACCTGGGCTTCGCTTCGGGTGCAAACCGTGCTCCCGGCATTTTCGCTGGTACACCCAGCGTGGAAGGCGTTCCCGAAATCGACTTCAATAGTTTCATCATCGGCGTTCCCAGCCGGCCAAACCAGTTGATTGACAACATCTACCAGGTTGTCGACAACTACAGCAGAGCAATCGGTACCCACAACATAAAATTCGGCGGCCAGTTCCACTTCAGCCAGCTGGAAGAGAATTTATCCAACGTCGCCAATGGTAATTACTTCTTTGGCTCCGCCTTCAGCGGCCAGCCCAGCGAAACGGGAAGCGACTTTGTTGACTTTCTGCTCGGCGCGCCCGCTTCCTATGTACAAGGCCAGTCGTATCCCTCCTATGGCCGCAGCTTTTACCTGGGCTTCTATGGCCAGGATAGCTGGAGAGCCACGCCCAACCTGACTCTCAATTTTGGTTTGCGTTACGACGTGAGCTCACCCTGGTGGGAAAAATACAACGAAATTCAGACCCTTATTCCTGGCGAGCAATCGGTGGTGTTCCCCGGTTCTCCGACGGGATGGGTCTTTCCTGGCGACCCCGGTGTTCCTCGCACTCTGGCTCCGACCCGCTGGAACAACTTTGGTCCCCGTTTTGGCCTTGCCTACCTGATGGGAGATCATGAAGGAATGCTGGGCAAGCTCTTTGGCAAAGCAGGTGCGTCCAGCGTTCGGGCGGGTTATACGCTGGCGTACTCCGCGCTCGAGGGTGCGACCGACTTCAACGAAATTGGCGACGCCCCTTTCGGTAACTACACCGGACAGAATGAGCCAACGTTTGCGGCTCCTTTTACCAACCGCTCGAGCGGCACTTCGGTGCAGAACTTGTTCCCCGTGGCTCCACCCCCAAAGCATTTTTCGGCCAAAAATCCCGCTACCGGAGCTCCGTACCAGACGCTGGCGCAGTTCTTCCCCGCCTTCGGCACCATTGGCAGTTCACCTGCGTTCAACAACAAAAACCGGCTGCCGTATGCGCAGAACTTTGATCTGTCATTTGAGCGCCAGATTACCGGGAATGACCTGCTGACCTTGAGCTACGTGGGAACGGTGGGCCACCGGCTGCTCTCTTCGGTCTCTGCCAATCCCGGTAATCCGGCTCTATGCCTGAGCGTGAGCCAGGCTTCTGAAGTTGCGCCCGGCTCGCCCACTTGCGGCCCCGGAGGAGAAAACAATATCTACACCACCGCCGCCGGCGCCCAAATCCTGACCACCAGGTCGCCGTTTAGTGGTGTAGTGGATCCAACCCTGGGGCCCATCGCCACCTTCGGCAATGATTCGTACTTCATTACCCAGGGATGGTCTAACTACAACTCCGCACAGGTGAACTATCGCCATACTTCTGGCGGGTTGCAGCTGCTGCTGGGCTATACCTACAGCAAGGCGATGGACGACTCCTCCGGGTATGGGGAACAGTTCAATCCGGTTAACTCGTCCTTGAGCCGCGGTCTAGCGGCGTTCGATTCCACCCACAATTTTGTCGCGAGCTATAACTACGTTCTTCCTTTCGACCGCTTCGGTGGACCCAAACAGTTGACGGGCGGGTGGGCGATCAGCGGCATCACCCGCTTCGAAACCGGGCTGCCTATCACCATGGTAGATACGAGCGACAATTCTCTGCTGGGAACGGCGTTTGGCGGGCCTATCATACTGCCCGTGGATACGCCCGATCAGATCGGCGCCTTGCACATCATGAATCCGCGCAACACCACCAGTCACTATTACTTTGATCCGACGGCGTTTGCTTCTCCGGCATTAGGTTTGGAGGGCGATGCGCGGCGGCGGTTCTTCCACGGGCCAGGGTTCAATGATTTTGATATGGCCGTGGTGAAGGATACGAAGCTTTCTGAGCTCTTCAATCTGCAGTTTCGCGCGGAGTGGTTCAACATCTTCAACCATACGCAGTTCAGCACGCCAAGCGGCATTCTGTCAGGAACTTTTGCACAGGTGACCCAGGCGGCTGCTCCTCGCATAGGGCAGGTTTCTTTGAAGTTGAATTTTTAAGGAGTGTGTGTGGTGAGTCTTGGGGAACCGCGGTGATGTTGAAAGCTGATGCTTCTGTTGTGCATTCGTTGTATTCGCCCCATCAGAAATCAGGCGAGCTGCTTCGCTTCAGCCGCGAAGAAGTTGGCTGGGAATGGATGAGCTTCGTTGTTCATCGACTTGCGCCGGGCGAGAATTTGTCGTTGCAGACCCGTGGGGAAGAGATGGGGCTCGTCTTCCTGGGCGGCCAGTGTGTGGCGGACTGGGGAGAAGGGAAGGTATTGGCCGGAGGCAGAAAGAATGTCTTTGATGGATTGCCTTACGCGCTTTATCTTCCATCCGCCAACAATGTTGCTCTCCAGGCCGAGACACTCTGTGAGATCGCCGAGTTCCGGGTTCCTTCGACGGCTCACCTGCAGCCCCGGCTGATTACCCCCGCAGACATTGCCAGCAATTTGCGCGGCGGTGAAAATGCATCGCGGCAAATTGTCGATGTACTCCCATCGGCGTTTCCGGCGGACAAGCTGATCCTGGTGGAGGTTTACACGCCCGGCGGGAATTGGTCCAGCTATCCCCCGCACAAGCATGAAGTTCACAATCCGCCGCTCGAAGCGGATCTCGACGAGATCTATTATTACCGTATGAAGGAGCCGAGCGCGTTTGCCTTCCAGAATCTCTACAGCTCCGATGGGGCACGGAGTTCGATCCTCAAGGTGCGTGACGGCGACGCAGTCCTGGTGCGCGACGGATATCACCCCGTGGTCGCTGGACCGGGCTATGACGTCTACTATCTAAATGGTCTTGCCGGCAGCTCACGGTCCATGATGGTGACAGAAGATCCCGATCATGTGTGGCTGCGCTCCAGCTGGAAACAGCCGGACGCTCGTCTCCCTTTGGTGCGATGAGGGAACCGCGGGCGGGCAAAACTTGAGTGGGTGGCCCAGGTCTCGCTTTTGAGACCTGGGTGTTTCAGCCAGGACCCATCGCCAAGAGTTCTCAGCATCCCGAAAATCCAGAAACCCAGAGATCTTGACGTGTCCCTCCATTACAACTACATTGTAGTTGTAATACGTCAAATGCAAGCTTGGTCCACGCCAAGCACCATTTGACGTCTCGGAGACAGGATGGCTGCGCCTTCAAAGTCAAGATCATTTTTACCCAATCCAGACAGGCGGGTGTTTCTCTGGTCTTTAGCGGGTCTTGGGCTAACCACGCAAATATCGGAAGCAGAAAAACAGTCCGAGCCGGTTTACCGCTTTCTGACGCCGGAATGCGAAGTCCGGATGAGTGTCCAATATTTCGGAAAATCTTCCACCAACGGTTTTCGTTTCCGGGATAATCTGACGAACCGCGCCTTTTGTCTCTCTGCCAATGGAGATAGAGATCAATCCTGCAGGGAACGATTCGTGGGTTCCATAGCCGTCGCCCGCTACGAATTTCGATCACGGCTTCACCCTCAGCTGCCCTTCAATCTGCGCGAACGCGTGCTGACGATTGATCATGACAGTCGCATGAGCCCCCGCCCTCCCTTTGAAAAAGTGCTGACTGTGGAAAGGGAGGTGGCCAGCGACATCCAGGCATTCGGCTACAGCCTCGACGATCCGCAGCAAGCCGCAACTGCTGAAGAGCCAGCTGCGGTGTGGTGCCTGCTGCGCCAGGACTTGTACCTGAATGACCAATCGAAAGCCTTTCTCATCGTTCATTGGAAACACGCTCTGGATTTCATAAGCCTGGTAGACGTGATCCCTGGAGAAGGAACAGAATTGATCCGCAAGTAACTGCTAAAACTTGTGCCGGGCCGATCCGTCACCGCACCCACAGCGGACCCCTTGACGTGGCGCGAGATTAGTCCTACTATGTGCTTCTAATGGCGAATTTGAACACGCATCGATCATCGCCGCTGCCGCGTCTGGGTGGAAAGCCAAACCGGGAGGACATCGTGAATGGGATCGCGTGGCCGCTGACGGGCTGGGTCTCGAAGCTGCTTGAGGGGGATGAACGCGAGGCAGTATTAGGCGATTTACTCGAGACTAACGAAAGCGGCCTGCGAGGATTCCTCGATGTATTCGGCTTGGTTTTCCGCCGCCAGATTGGTCTGTGGAAGAATCCCCGTCCGTGGCTTGCCGGGATTGTCGTTACTCTTCCCAGCAGCTATCTACTGACGTACGTATCCCTTTCCGTGAGCTGCACCTATCAACGGCTGGTGAATCACAAAGTTTACGGGTGGCGCTGGCCAACAGGGCATGAGGGCTTTCCGCTGCTGCTATGCCACATCTTTCTGCTCATCGCCTGGTCGTGGTCGGCCGGCTACATCGTCGGGTCGATTTCGCGGCGGACCTTGTGGGTGAGTAGCGCATTGTCAGTGTTACCCGCAGCCTTTTTTATGTGCATGCATCCGTTCGAGCCCCTTTCAAGAGTGTGCTTGTTCCTGTTTCTTTTGCCTGCAATGTTCGGAGCACGGCGAGGCCTGCTAAACATTCGCATCTCACTCCGACCGTCGTTCCTTCTGGCGCTCACGACCACCGTGGTGATGATCTCCGCATGGAGCAACCATGCTTTGTGGGATCTTAACTGGATTTTGATTTCCCTTGCCTGGTACCTAGTCGCGATCGCGTGGCCATACACCCCGCCTCAATTTACGCCATCGTAGCGGGAAAGCTCCGTACCTCCTAGGCGAGGAGCAGCCCCAACGCTATTCCATTGCCTGCGCGAAGATCAGATGCCGGACCTGCTGAGGACCGATAACGTAGCGGGCCAAACGCTGCTCCAGGTCGTGATCGGCTTGCGTTTGCCGCTCGTGTTGACGCTGATGTTCCGCCCACGAACTCACCAGGAATACCTCCACGTAGCGATTACCGTCTTCCGCATCATAGAAAACTCCCCACTGGGAAGCACCATCACGGCGCCGAACACGTTCATACTGATGGATCGTTTCGACAAAGTCCGCTTTGCGTTCTGGAATGACCTGGTATTCGATCGTCACCATCACCGGCCCCTGGCGAAGATCCGATTTATCCGCTTTGACCACGACCGGCATACGCCAGTGGTTCCATGGAGTGAGGTCGAGTGTGGAATCCGGAAGTCTGGCGAATAGAACCATCCCCGTACTGGCGATGGTTCCCAGACCGGCAAAGATGAGAGCAGTTTCGACGCCTGCTCGCTGGGCGAGAGCACCCCAGGCGGCGCTGCCAAGAGCGAAGCCCCCTTGGTAAACCAGGATGAAGATGGCAAGAACGCGTGCTCGTACCCAATCGGGCGCCAGGCTCTGGACCAGGGCGTTGATCAAAGAAATGAAAAGTACCCACGCCGCCCCGCCGATCAACATAACAGGAGCAAGTGTGCTCAAGCGGTGTAACCCACCGGTGGTTAGAATGACCAGTCCCAGAATCGATACGCCGGTCGAGACGACCCTTTCTGTTGACCACCTGGCGCGAGCCGGCTGCATGATCAGGGCTCCGGCGATTGCGCCGGCTCCGAAGCAGCCGAGCAAAAGACCATAACCGATGGCGCTTTTATTCACGCTGTGCGCAATCGTCGGCAGTAAGGCAAACAGCGAGCTCGAGAAAAACATCACTACGCCTGCTCGAACCACTACGGTGAGAATGTCAGGGGAGTAGCGAACGTAGCGAATCGCGGCGACAGTGGCTCCGGGCAACGACTCCGGCGGCGTCGTGCGCTTGCGGACTGGCCTCTTCCACCGCGCAACCACCAGGATGACTCCGAAAAACGACACGAAATTCACCAGGAATGCCGTGGCCACCCCGGTAACGGCGATGATTAGACCGGCCAACGCGGGCCCCACTGCCCGGGCTAGATTGAACTCGATTCCGTTCAGTGCGGACGCATTCGCAAGTTCGTCCTTGGTAACCAATTCAGGCAAAAGAGCTCTCCAGGATGGCGTTTCGAACGCGTCTCCTGCGGAGAGCGCAAAGGTCAACACCAGCAGCAGCCCGGGTGTCATTAGGCCGGCCATGGTCAGGATCACGATGAGCAATGCTACGGCTGCCATCCACGATTCGGTGGCCAGAATCAACTTACGACGATCGAGAATATCTCCGGCAGAGCCGGCAGGAAGAGCCAGTAAAAAGAATGGCAGGGAAGAAGCGGTTTGGATGAGAGCGACGTAACTTGGGCCGGCATGCATTGAAACCATCAGCCACGCAGCACCCACAGTCTGCATGAACGCGCCGATGTCTGAAACCACATTCGCCAGCAGAAGATTGCGAAAGACGGGTATCTGCAATGGGCGCCAAAGACTCGATGAGTCGGTCTTCGAGGCATGTTCACTGTCATCTCTCACGTTCTGCCCGCTCATTAGCCGAGATCCCCGTGCTGTTTCCGGGAAAGTTATAGCCCGCACAAGAACTTTGATTCTTTGTCTACATAGCGACGAGTCCGCATCAGCGTTTGGCCGGATTGCAGTAGGACCTGGTATTCGCCATGAGACCATTTCCGCAGCTCACGGACGAAATCACTGCGCAGTAACGAGGAGCGGTTGATCCTTAGGAACTGTTCCCCATCCAATTTCCGTTCCATATTTTCAATTGTTCCGCGCACCGTGTAGGTGTGCCTTCCCACATGCAGTTTGACGTAATTACGGTCCGCTTCGGCCCAGTCGATTTGATTCAGATTGAGCAGCGTGCCCCGGCCATTCTCCTCCACCAGTAATCGAGGCTGTCGCGGGGTACGAACCTCGTCCAATAAACGACGCAAGCTGGACTGCAGCTCACCCTGTCGATCTTTCTCAATCTGGCTCCGGGCATCGGCCAAAACTTTCCCAAAGCGCGCCTGATCAAAAGGTTTCAGCAGATAGCCAAAGGCATGAATCTCGATCGCCCGGATGGCAAATTCGTCATACGCTGTCACAAATACGATTCTTGGGAGGAAGATTGGTTCCAGCGCCTCGACCACGGCGAAGCCGTCCATCCCCGGCATCTGAATATCCAGGAACAACAGATCCGGTTTCGTCTCGCCGACCGCCGCAATCGATTCCGGGCCATTGCCTGCTTCTCCGACGACAGCAACATCGGGTTCCTGGGTGAGAAAGCGCAACAGCTTTCTTCGCGCTGGGGCCTCGTCGTCGGTGACAACCACTCGCAACCTGGAATCAGAACTCATGCAGGCATTGCCTCAAGGTGCAAGGGCAGACGAATGGTTACCCGAAGACCACCCGCATTTTCCAACAGCATCTGTTGACGTGTTCCATACAAACGGTGCAAACGCTGTTCGGTATTCGAAAGCCCAATTCCTTTGATGAACGATCCCGGGAAAGGAAGACCCGGTCCGTCGTAGTGCACCTGGAGCAGAAGGTCCCTTTTGTCCTGAGTTGCTGATATTCGCAACCGAAGTGAGGGCGACTGCGGATGGCGCGCATGGCGAATTGAGTTTTCCACCAGCGGCTGCAGGATGAGCTGGGGGACGAGGGCGTGGATAAGATCAGGATCAACTTTGAATTCAACCTTCAGATCGTCACCAAATCGCTCTTCCATGACCGCGACATAGCTCTTTACCAATGCGAGCTCTTCTTCCAGAGACACTTCCTGCGACGGACCGGTGTGCAACGTGCGCCGCAGCAAGTCACACAACTGCGCCATCATGCCGTCAGCGCGGCTGACGTCTTCATACATGACGGAAGAAATAGTATTCAAAGCATTGAACAGGAAATGGGGTTGCAATTGAAGACGCAGGTTTTCGAACTGTGCTTCGGCTAATCTGGCCTCGAGGTCCGCAGACGCCAGCTGTCGATTTTGAGCTTCGCGGTAAGAATCGAATACATAGATCGTGCCGACAGCAAACCAGAAGAGAAGAACATGCTGCGCGAACTCCATTGGATAGCGGTAGAGCATGATCCCGTAGTCGTATTGCCCCAGACCGAACAGCGGTGACAGCAATCGCCGCGCGATGCTCATTCCGGTTGTGTCTGCCACGGAGAACCCGATCATCACCAGCAGGGTGAGCGGTACGGCAGACCACCAGTTGCTTCCCCTGATACGAGTGATCCTTATCAAACGCAACACCAATGGGAACAGCAGAAGACCGACATACGCTCCGGTCATTTCCTCGAAGAGCCGGGTGGCAAACGTGTGTTGTATCCCTCGTGCAAGATTATCGAGGTAGCGGTAGCCAAAGTTCAGCAGGCCGAATGCTGTGAATCCAAGGAAGGTAAGCAGCCATGTGGCTTTGGGCCGGAGCCAGCGGTTCGCTTCGACGACGGGTTGGCGTGTGGACAGCACGAATGAATACACATTACAGCAATCTTGCGCGCTTGAGGGTGGTCCAAATCCCTTTTGAGATGTGGCGTTTCCATGCTGTTGACAAGCCGGTTGACCGGCTTGTCCCCTGGATAGTACCCGTTCGTCCCGGCTTCGTTGCTTGATGCGCTCTTTCGCGTTAGTACTTAGCCCATGACATATCAGCAACGGCTGCGGCTGCTGTGCTCCCTCACAATGATGTTCGCGTTCCCGGGCCTGCTAGTCCATCTGCAGGGGCAAACCGGGTCAGAGTGGCCGAATTATGGCGGCGACTCCGGCGGGATGCGCCATTCGACGCTCGCTCAGATCAATCGTACGAATGTCGCAAAGCTCAAAGTGGCGTGGGTGTTCCATACCGGCGACATCTCCGACGGACATGACGGCAGAAAACGAAGTGGGTTTGAGACGACTCCTATTCTTGTCGATGGAATGCTCTACCTCACCACGCCCTTTAATCGTGTGATCGCACTCGATCCCGTGACTGGAAAACAACGTTGGGCCTTTGATCCCAAAATTGACCTGAGCCTCGACTATGGGGATGGTTTGGTCAACCGGGGTGTGGCAACGTGGCTCGATCCGTCGCCTGGAGCAGGAAGTATATGCAGGCGACGCATCTTTGAAGCGACACTCGATGCCCGGTTATTTTCGCTCGATGCTGCAACCGGACAGCCGTGCATGGACTTCGGCTCCTCCGGGCAAGTTAACTTGCGCAATGTTTCCGGTTATGGGCATGCGAACCTTGGCGAGCATGCACAGGGTTGGTATCACATGACATCGCCCCCGGCGGTTATCGACAACATGGTGATTGTGGGATCGGCAATCGATGACAACAATCGAGCCGACATGCCTTCCGGTGTGGTCCGCGCTTTTGATGCACGTACGGGAGCGTTGCGGTGGAGTTGGCATCCCATTCCGCAAAATCGTCCGGATGGTACGGCGACGTGGCTGACCGGCGCAGCCAACGCCTGGTCAATTATGGCTGTAGATGCGGAACGCGGCCTGGTCTTCGTGCCCACGGGGGCCGCCAGTCCCGACTATTTCGGAGGCCTGCGCCCTGGCGATGACAAGTGGGCAAACTCTGTCGTGGCTTTGCACGCCAAATCAGGCGAGATCGCATGGGGCTTTCAACTTGTTCACCACGATCTCTGGGACTATGACACCGCAGCGCCGCCGTTGTTAGCCACCCTGCCACATGACGGCAAGCTCGTTCCGGTGGTCATTCAGGGTAACAAGACCGGCTTTCTGTATGTCCTCAATCGCGACACCGGAATACCAGTTTTTCCTGTCGAGGAGCGGCCTGTCCCGCATAGCGATATACCGGGGGAAACTGCTTCCCCTACTCAGCCGTTTCCTCTTGCGCCGCCTCCGCTCGCCCGTCAACAGATCTCGCTCGAAGACGCCTGGGGACCAACACCGGCCGATCACGAGGCCTGCCGGGAAGCAATGCAAAAGCTCCGTAACGAGGGCATTTTTACACCTCCCAGCGAGCAGGGCACACTCGTCTCGCCTGGCCAATTGGGCGGCATGAACTGGAGTGGGTATGCCTTCGACCCTCAAAGCAACCTCCTGATTGTGAACACGAATAACCTGATGGCGCGGGTGCGATTG
>CAZSUK010000136.1:0-5578 GCA_964609355.1 uncultured Acidobacteriaceae bacterium
CTGGGTGATGGTGGTGATCGATTGCGGCGTATCCAGGAGCGGAACGGGGTATCGGTCCAGGCTCAATTGCGGGGTCGAATCCTGCACCAGGACTGATTCGCTGGCCGTCACCGAGATCGTCACCCTGCCGGTATCGTCAATTCGATAGGAAAGTCCGGTGCCGGCAAGAATCGCGCGCAGCGCCTGGTCTTCCGAGTAAAGGCCGGTGACCCCGGGCGACTTGAAACCGGCGATCGTCTCACTCGGCACGTTATAGGTGACGTCGACTCCGGTAGTGCGCTGGTAGGCAGCGATGGTTTCATCCAGCGGACCTGCTGGTATTTCCAGGCGGCGCACGCTCAGGCTTTGCTGTTCGCGTGGCTTGGTATTCGGTGTGGTTGCATTCTGTGCCCAGGTTGGCGAAGACCTGGTGAGAGAGACCGCGGCATAAGCAGCCGCTGTACCCAGCGTTAGCCAGGTTCTAGCGCTACGGGTTGATTTGTTCAGAAAAGGGTTGAGACGGAAACGCTCGTTCATTGTCCGCTGATCTCCTTCGCACAGCGGCCTGGGCGGAGAGCTTTCCGCAACAAGCCTGCTGCCGAGTTGAAAGCGGCATCGCAGGGACCTATAGTGGGAGGAATCTGCGGCTGCCAAGCTGTGGGTTTGCCCGGGTCCTCGCATCTCTCGGCCAAGAGGTGGGTGCGGGGATCCGGCGTTAACCTATCTTTCGATATGCGACCGAGTAGGTCCTAGTTAATATAAGACCAGTGCAGTCGTATATCAAGCTTGCCTATGAATTTGCTGTAAAAGATGTCGTTTTCTAGTGTGTGAACTCTATGCTGCAGTGTTCCTGTGCGGAAAAGTAGCGCCATACCGGCTGCTTGAACGGAAAGGAAGGGGCACCCTCTGGGACTCGCAAGGGCTAATGCTCGCTGCGGCGAGGTAGCCCGACATATTCTTAACCGTCTACGCCCCGACTAAGGTTGTCCCTGAGACAAAATCGAGTTCTCACGCAGGCTCTTTAGCCCGTACGTATCTGATGAAAACGTTGTTCGGCTTTAGCAGCGCCACAGGAGCGCCGGCAAGGGTGCCAGATTGGCAGTATTTCTCGTAGGCCGTGATCCAGTCTGTCGCGATGGCTTTTTGTGCCGTGTTCAGGTCTAGTTCGCCATTACACACCAACTCGTGCAGACGCTCTTCCAGCGCATCCTTCTTGTGGGCATTCCAGGTGGAAGACGTAGAGGGCTCCGGCCAAAGATTACGGATGTCCTCCGTACCACCCAGTCCCGGCGCGATCAAATAGTCAACCTCATAATCCTCAGGCCGGGGGTTGACGATCCCATACTCGCGAAAGACTTGCTGGCGCAGCGAACCTGACACATCCCGTACCACCTCTTCATGGGGCATGGAGCAAACATCCCCAAGACTGACCGGCCGTGTGGCGCCCGGCGTTAACCTGGGATCCGGAATGGTCTGGTTTGCCAATGTGAATGGGTGCGGGTGCTTGAAAAGGAGCAAGCTGCCCAACCCGGCCACAAATACGGCCGCGAAAAGATAGGCGAAGGCGCGAGCCAGAACAGGCAGTCGGAAAAAGGGCGATGACGTGTAGGAAGATCGCTGGGCGGCTGCTTCAGCCAGCCTTGCCCTGAGCAAAGCAGTTGGCCCCTTGGGATCCGGTAATTCCGGGTCTGATTCCGGGTTATGGGTGCGCCGATGAAGGGAGACGAAAGCCTCAATCGTCCCTTCCAGTTCCCTCATTCGTGAGCGGCATTCCCAGCATGCAGCGAGGTGCTCCTGGGCACCCCTGGCAAGCCTTCGCGAGCTTTCTCCATCGAGAACGAGCAGAATATCTTCGTCTGACAGGTGACCCGGCTCTTTAAACATACGCATCATCCTTCATCCACTGGTTTCATTCGGGCCAGAGAGCGCGCCAGGGCAATCGATACCCCGCCGAGCGAAATTCCCAGAGTGGCTGCTATCTCGCGGTAGCGAAGACCTTCAGCCCGCAGGTAGAGACAAAAGCGGTCCTGCTCCGGGAGCGCCCTCAGAACCGCTTGCATCCGTTGCCACCGTTGGTTGCTGGCTGCTAGTTGCTCCGGGTTGGGAGCTGTATCCGGCTGGTGGCGGGTCACAGCTTCATCGGAATCCAGGATCGTCTGTGCTTTTCTATTGGCAGCGCGCCGCTTTAGCGCCAGGTTGTGTGCCACACGAAAGATCCATCCGCGAAGGTTATGCCGCGATCTTTCCAGCTGCAAATGACAGAAAAGCGCCAGGAAAACTTCCTGAATAATTTCTTCTCCGTCGTGCCGCGACAGGCCAAGCGAAATGACGTAGCGGAGCAGAGGATTGCGGAACAGGCCGAAGAGATGGATAACCTCCTCTTCGCACTCGGACTTTTTGTCGCCCGTTCGAGCGGGAGAACTCGCCGGAAACGGTACTTCGTACGCGCAGTCTGCCGGCGGTCTCAACATGGTCGCTGCCTATATATTCCGCTTTGCCGTCTACTGTTCACGATTTTTTTGCAGGAACTCGTTCCGCTAACCCTAAGCCTTCTCGGCCGCGGCGAGCAAAACGCAAATAGTCACGCCCTCCGCGGCTTGAGCGACTTCTGCCAGCTCCGGGAAAGTGGGCGCAATTCGGATGGTCCGGTCGTCAGGATCTTTCCCATAAGGATGGGTTGCTCCAGCCGGAGTGAGAACCACGCCGGCCTCTTTTGCCAGCGACACCACTCGCTTGGCGCACCCTTTGCCAACTTCCAGGCTGATGAAGTATCCACCTTTGGGGCGCGTCCAGTTCACGTCAGCGACCCCGGAAAGCTTTTCAGCGAAGATGTCGAGTACCTTCTTGAATTTGGGTGCGATCAGAGCCCGGTGCTCCTCCATCAACCTCTCGATGCCTTTGTGGTCTTTCAAAAACCGCACATGGCGCAGGTGGTTTATCTTGTCCGGTCCAATCGTCCGCGGAACGAGCCTTGCCAATAGCCACTTCACGTTGTCTTTTGAGCCGGCAAAGAGTGCCAGGCCGGCTCCGGGCAGAGTGATCTTGGAGGTCGAAGCAAACACAAAGGGCCGGTTGGGGTTTCCATGACGTGCGCACAGTTCGAGGATGTTGGCGATCTCGACCGGCTGGCTGGTCAGATGATGGACGGCGTAAGCGTTGTCCCAAAACAGGCGGAAATCCGGGGCCGCTGTCTTCATCGCTGCCAGGCGCTCGACGGTCGCATCGGAGTAAACCGTTCCGGTGGGATTGCTGTACTTAGGAACGCACCACATGCCCTTGATGGAGCTGTCCGCGGCAACCAGCCGCTCCACCACCTCCATGTCTGGACCATCTTCCTTCATGGCTACCGGGATCATCCGGGTCCCGTAATCCTGGCAGATGGTGAAATGACGGTCGTAGCCTGGCACCGGACACAGAAAGGAAATCTCCCCTTGCTTCGACCAGGGTGTATTGCTATCGCAGGTGCCTTTCAGCAAAGCATAAACAATGGTGTCGTGCATCATAGCAAGACTGGAGTTGTTGGCGGCGACGATCTGTTCAGCGGGTGCTCCCATCATCCCGGAGAACAGCCTGCGCACTTCAACTAACCCTTGAAGGCCGCCATAATTTCGGCAATCCACGCCTCCCTCAGCAAGGTAGTCGTGCGAGCCCGGAAGCGACAGCAGTCCGGCGCTTAAGTCCAACTGGGCCGGACCCGGCTTTCCTCTCGTCAGGTCTAGCTTGAGTCCGCGGGCCTTGAACGCGTCGTAGTTTTCCTGGAGTTGCGCTTGTTGGAGTAGCTGATCTGCCCTTGGCTGGGTGAGGTTTGTCATCGTTTGACTATTATCAAGGATTTCGGCTTGTCCGCACCTCTTTCGCAAAACCGTGGCAATTCGACCACGGAACTAACTTCAGCGGTCGGTGTCAAGATTACGGAGAGGTAAAAGGCCGAAACGGGCGCCACGTAACCTATGAAACTCCTAAACTTCCTGCACGCATCGCGCACTTCTTCCGGCACGGTTGGTAAGGGAGTAGCGCAGGCACTCAGACGTTGTTTGGCGTTCACCATGGCTCTGCTGCTTTTGCCAGTCAGTCAAGTAGAGCTCCTCGCGCAGCAGAATCCCTATCCTGGCCAGTACGGTCCCTCCCAGCAACCGGTCTACGGGCAGCAACCTTACTATCCCCAGCCACAGGCTTATCCGCAGCAGCAACAGCCCTACTATCAACAACAGCAGGCGTATCCGCAGCAGCAGCCCGATTATCAACAGCAGCAAACGTATCAACAACAGCAGCCCTACCCGCAGCAGCAGTCGTATGGAGACCAGTCCTACCCACAGCAGGGCTATGGACAGCCTCAGCCGCAGATGCAGCCGCTGAGTGCTCAGCAATTGGAGCAACTGGTAGCGCCGATCGCGCTTTACCCTGACTCGCTGATAGCGGAAGTGCTGGCAGCGTCGACTTACCCGCAGCAGGTGGCGCAGGCCGATCAGTGGCGGCGGGCGCAGGGCTATGCGCCCGCAGAGCAAATCGCAGCCGGTGCCAATGCTCAGAATTGGGATCCGAGCGTGAAGGGCTTGACCGCGTTTCCACAGGTGCTGGCGGAAATGGATCAGAACCTACGCTGGACCAGCGATCTGGGCAACGCCTACTACAACCAGCCGCAGGACCTGTTGCAAGCAGTGCAGGTAATGCGCCAGCGTGCGCAGGCTGCAGGCAACCTCCAAAATACTCCTCAGGAAACCGTGAGTTATGACCAGGGCAATATCGAGGTTGCTCCCGCGAACCCGCAAGTGGTGTATGTGCCGGCCTATAACCCCTGGGCTGTCTACGGCCAGCCCATGTCTCCGTACCCGGGATTCTCACTGCTGGGTGCTGTGGGATCATTTATAGGTAATGCGTTGGTATCGTTTGGGCCCGGCCTTGCCATGACAGCCTTCAGCCAAACCCCCTTTGGGTTGCTGGGCTGGGGCCTTAGCTGGCTGGCTCAGACTATCCTCTTCAATCACGCAACCTACTTCTCGCACAGTACGACAGTGGCCGATTGGGGCTTTGCTCACGGCGGCCGGCGGGCCTTTGCAGGCTTTAACCGGGGCGAGGGAGGCTATGGTCGCGGTGGGTATAACGCCGGCTATCGACAGGAGTACGCGCGAGGCCCGCAAGGATCTGGGTTCAACCGGCCTGAGCCCGCCCGGCCCGTGCAGCAGGCTTACAACCATATGCAGCCTGCAGTCAACACGGCGTACGGGCGGCCTGCGTACGGTTCCAGTTTCGCCGGCGGCAGCTACAACAACCGTCAAGGGTTCTACGGCAACTCGCAACCTGCCTATCGCGCCCCGTCAAGCGGCTTTCAGAACCGTGAGTTTGCCCAACGGTCTTCCATGCCTTTTGGAAATAACGGATTTTCCGGGTATAAGGCACCCTCCTCTGGCGGATTCCACCCATTCGGCGGCGGACATTCAGAGAAGAACTTCGGTGGCGGAGGGAAGAGCTTCGGCGGTGGAGGAAAGAGCTTCGGCGGTGGCGGCAAAAGCTTCGGTGGTGGGCACTCGGGCGGGGGCGGCCACGGGCATCACCATTAAAGGAAGCGACGTTCCAGTCTGAACGCTGCACCTTATCCGCC
>CAZSUK010000137.1:0-11390 GCA_964609355.1 uncultured Acidobacteriaceae bacterium
GCAGGCATGCTGAGCGCAGCCGTTGCCGGAGAAGTGTTTACCTCGCCCAGTAGCGACTCTGTGTTCGCCGCCATCCAGGCCGTTGCCGGCAAGCGAGGATCACTGCTGGTGGTCAAAAACTACACCGGTGACCGGCTGAACTTTGGCTTGGCAGCCGAGATGGCGCGCGCCGAGGGCATCCCGGTCGAAATGCTCATCGTCGACGATGACGTCGCCCTCAGTGGAACCGGGCAAGCGACCGGCGCTCGCGGACTCGCAGGCACAGTCTTCGTGCACAAGTTGTTAGGCGCTGCTGCAGCCGAAGGCAAGAATCTGCCTGAGCTGGCGGACATAGGCAAAGCCGCTGTGGAATCGCTGGGGACGATGGGTGTTTCGTTCTCCGCCGGAACCTCGCCTGCAGTGGGAAAGCCCAGCTTCGAGCTCAGCGAGCATGAGATGGAGCTTGGTCTAGGAATTCATGGAGAGCCCGGCGTGGAGCGCATGCCGTTGCAGCCTGCTGACGCATTAACTCAGACCTTGTTGACATCCATTCTCCAGCACAAAAAAATCACCGCACCCGTCGCGATCATGATCAACAACCTTGGCGCCACCACCGCGATGGAGCTCGCCATCGTCGCTCGCCACGCTGTGAGCTTTCTTGCATCCAGGGGATTGACGGTCGAGCGCATCTACGCTGGGACATTCCTTTCCTCGCTCGACATGGCAGGGATTTCCATTTCCGTTCTCGGCCTGAATGAAGATCGCTTACGTTGGATCGACGCAGCCGCTCTCGCTCCCGCGTGGCCCAATTTGCTTAAACAGCCTCCGGGCAAGCCCTCGTTCGAGATCGCAGCCAGGGCAACTGTGGTCGGCGGGATCGCGCAAATCGAGGCTGGCACACAACCAAAACGTGCCATCGAGGCCGCTTGCGAAGTCTTGATCCTCGCTGAAGCCGAGCTCACTGAGTTGGATCGTATAACCGGCGACGGCGATCTGGGCGTCAGCATGGCTCGCGCCGCCAGGGCAGTGCAACAGGCTGTTAGCTCCTACCCTCTCGATGATATTTCCCCCACCCTCAAAGCGCTCGCTCACACCCTGGGCCGCGAACTGGGGGGATCATCGGGGCCGTTCTATGGAGTACTTTTTCTGCGCTGCGGCAACGTTCTCGGGCGCTCTCGCACCATTGAGAGCGCGCAATGGGTGCAGGCCCTGGAAGAGGGTTGCCGGGCCATTAGCGACTTGGGTGGCGCAACGCCGGGCGATCGCACCATGCTCGACGCACTCTATCCCTTCGTAAACACGCTGAAACAGCAAAACGAGCCGACTCCGCAAGCTGTATGGGCCGCCCTGGAAGCAGCAGAACGGGGCGCTGAAGCAACTGCTCAAATGAAACCAAAATTGGGACGATCCAGCTATCTTGGCGATCGAGTGCTTGGCCTTCCTGATCCAGGCGCACGGGCTGTCTCCATCTGGCTGCGGGCTGCCTGCGAATCTCTCTTCCCAAAAAGGATTGACGTAAGACCGTAGACACTTATGTCCCGGGAGGGAATCAAGAGTGGAACCTCTATAATGGACCGATGGGCTCATCCACATTCTCCAGGCGGCATCCCATCCTGCAAAGGATTTTGGACTGGCTACCGGCGGCGTTGAGCGTACTTATGATTGCGCTGGAGTCGACCAGCACCATGTCGGCGGCAAATACCAGCGAATGGCTTTATCCTTTTTGGGTCAAGCTGTTTGGCCCCATCAGCTCTCAGCACTGGAACGAAGTGCATCATCTCATCCGCAAGACCGGTCACTTCGTCGGTTACGGAATTGTCAGTTTGGCCTTCTTCTACAGTTGGCGGCAGACGTTGCACCGCATGGCCGTCAAACATTGGACTCTTTGGCGGCGGGCTTCGGTCCTGGCTGTGCTCTGCACCCTCTTGATCGCCAGCCTCGATGAATACCATCAGAGTTTCTTGCCTAGCCGCACCGCCTCGCCGGTTGATGTTGGCATTGATCTCTGCGGAGCCATTGCTGCCCAGCTGATTTTGCTTCTGGTCATTTCATGGTTCTCGCGCCGGCCAGATTTCCGTGCGGCGTGACCTCCATAGCCAAAATGCGTGTTTTTAACAAACTGGGGCGAACCATTCGCTCTTTCCCTGCGTCCAGTCAAATGTGGTGCTTCGCGGGGAACCGCGGGGGACTCGCGGACGAAATTTGGGATTTTAGTGAAGGAATCATGATGTCAAGCAACACCAGGCAGATATTTCACGGAATCACACGGGCCATTTTTGCCCGTCTAAGAAAGAAAGCTTCGAAGATCGGCATCCGCGTCGCAACTCCGGCTGGAGAAGCCGAAAAGGATGGAATTACCATCCAGTGGAACTACGATGCTAAAGCGGAACTGCTGGAGGTAGAATGCAGAGCGCCGTTTTGGATCAACTCCACCCGCATCAGCCGGGATCTCCGTCATGAAATCGAGGCCACTCGGCGAATGAGTCGAGCCGCCTGAATCGAACCTCCAGGCCAACGCGGAGTGCATACTAAGGGTGTCGGTTGGAGGTTCTCATGCAGACAACTCTCCATGAGCTACGCTACGCGCTCAGGCAACTAGGCAAGAACCCGGGCTACTCCGTGATCGTGGTTCTCACCTTGGCACTCAGTATCGGCGCCAACACCGCGATCTTCAGCGTCCTCGATGCCATCCTCCTGCGACCGCTTCCTTATCCGGAGCCGCAGCGCCTGGGGTCTTTATCGCAGGGAAACTCCGGTCCCTCCGGCCCCACCTATCCTGTCAGAATTGATCGCGATACCTGGGCATATCTGCGCGACAATGTTCCCGCCGTTACGGCTGCCGTCGTCAGTAAACCCGGCGGGGTGAATCTGCAGGCCGCTGGACGGGTTCACTATGTTCATGGCCAGCGAGTATCCGCGAACTTTTTTGACGTTCTTGACCTGCGACCCATGCTGGGGCGCAGCTTCACCGCTGAGGAAGATTCGTCCGGCGGTCCCAGGTCTGTGGTTCTGAGTTACAGCTTGTGGAAGAACACATTCGACAGCGACCGCAATATCATCGGTCAGGCAATTCGGCTCAAGAGTGTTCCTTATACTGTCATCGGCGTCCTGTCTCCCAGGGCTCAGACGCCTGAGAGGGCGGACCTGTGGACCTCGCTTCGTCCTGACACGTCGGAAGAGGGTGGAGGCGACAACTTCCAGCCGATCTTCCGGCTGAAGCCTGGCGCCAACTGGCAGCAGGCCAACGTGCAGTTGAGCCAACTGCAATCCGTGACCTCTCGTGTTTTACAAAAGAAATATCCTGGCGCTCGATTCTCCTATTACGCGGTTCCGCTCCAGCAAAGTCTAGCCGTGGCCTCGCGGACACCGGCGATGATTCTGATGTCCGCAGTGGGATTCGTCCTGTTGGTCGCCTGCGGCAATCTGGCTGGCCTCGCGTTGGTACGTCTCGGTCGCAGAGAATCCGAGATTGCCACCCGTTTGGCGCTCGGGGCCACAAAATGGGCCATTCTCCGTCAATTTTGGATGGAGAGTCTGTTGCTCTCGATGGCCGGCGTTCTCTCAGCCCTGTTGGTTGGCAGCTTAACCCTTCAGCTTATGAACAGACGGCTTCCAGAAGATTTCCTGCCTCTCGGCGGGGTCTCGATGGATGTGCGCGTATTGTTGTTCACCGCGGCGGCAGGTATCGCAGCCAGTCTGTTCTTCGGCCTGTTGCCGGCACTGAATGCGCGCCGCATCGATGTCCGTGCTGCGTTAGCCCTGGGCAGCACCCGCTCCGTTGCTAACTCAGGCGCCACCCGCACACGATCAGCGTTGATTATCGGCGAGGTAGCATTGACGGTTGTTCTCCTCACGGTCGCGGGTCTGCTCATAAGAACGCTCGTCTATCTCAGCACGCTGCCTCCGGGATTCAACCCCGAAAATGTGGTGATTGCCAGGGCATCGCTCGACGACGCGCGTTACAACGACCGCGCCTCGTTTCTGAAGCTGCTGAACGAAAGCACCGCAGCCATGCAAAGCACTCCGGGTGTGAGGTCTGCTGCGGTAGGGTTGAGCGTTCCGTATGAGCTGGCACTGAACTACGCAGTAAAGATTGCGGATGGTCCCGAGGCGGGTATTCAGGATATGACCAATCTGGTCTATGTAACGCCAACCTACTTCGAGGCGTTGCAAATACCTCTCACTGCGGGCCGCCTGCTTGCGGACACCGATGCATCGAGCAGCCAGTTTGTTGCCGTCGTCAATGCGGCTTTTGCCAGAAGATACTTCGGCGGGGGCAATAGCATCGGTCGTCACTTGTTTAGCGATGGAAATACGATTGAGATTGTTGGCTTGACTGCCGACGTCATCGCACCCTCTGGCTTTACTACTGGGGCACCAATGGTTGCAGAGCCGACTGTGTATGTGCCGGCGGCACAAATGCCGACCCAGCTCGTCAACCTTGCGCATGTTTGGATTCAGCCCAGCTGGATTGTTCGCACGAACGGTAAATTTGTCGGAGTTACCCGGCAAATGGAGCAGGCTCTTGCTCGAGTAGATCCCAATTTGCCCATCTCCGGCTTCTACGCCATGAGCGATGTGCTTTCAGATGCATTGCAGTTACAGCACATGGAAGTGGATTTGCTGACGGCATTCGCAGCATTGGCGCTCATGCTTTCGTCCGTTGGAATCTACGGGCTTGTCTCCAATCTGGTCACCCAACGGAGGCGGGAGCTCGGCATCCGAATGGCTCTTGGCTGCACGTTGCGGGGCGCGATGTTCGAAGTGGGTCGAACCGGCATCACGGCCACGGTAGCCGGCTTGGCCGCAGGCTTGCTGTTGTCTTTTGTTGCCGTCAAAGTACTGCGCAGCCAGCTTTTCGGCGTCGCTGTATATGATCCGCTCACGCTTTGCGCGGTTTCTGCGTTGCTCGTTCTGGTAGCACTCTTTGCCGCTTTTCTACCAACCTTCAGAATCGCAAACATCGATCCGGCCGAAACCCTTAGAGCACAATAACCCGCACCTTTGCCTCGACGCGCTTTTGCGCCCTCTCCCCGCCACAAACGCCGGGTGCCCCACATCTCGCTCGTTTTTGGCGAGATGTGGGATACCACAGGCCTCCCCCTCAAGCCTGTTGCGGTCCCCACAGCTCGACAGGGGTGCCCCACCACCGCCTTTGGTTCCAGACCAAGCGATTTGCCGGAGCCAAGCTAACCGTGGAATGAACGCGCTTTTGGGTCTATCCCCGCGACCAATCGACGGGTGCCCCATCCTTCGCGTTCTTTGCGAAGGGTGGGATAGTCAAATCTTCCCCTTCCACCTCCCACAAAAGCAGTCAACTGTTCACTCCGTCCGCAAAGCCTCGACCGGATTAATCGAAGCAGCCCGCTGTGCAGGAATCACGCTAGCCACCAGCGCACAAAATGCCAGCGCCGCGATTGATCCCGCCAGCACCAGCGGATCCCAGCTCTTAACCCGATACAACTGCGCGGCGATCAAGTGTCCACAAGCAATAGAAATCGGAATCCCAATAACAAGCCCAACCAGCACCTGCCGAAAAGCTCCGCGCAGCACCAGTCGAACCACGTTACTGCGGTTCGCCCCCAAAGCCATACGGACACCAATCTCGCTGGTGCGCCGTTCCACCGTGTACGCGGTCACGCCGTACAAACCAACAGCAGCCAACACCAGCGCCAGCATCCCAAACAACCCTGTCATTTGCGCCACCGCACGTTGTTGATCAAAATCGCTGTCGACCTGCTGCTGCATCGTTTGCACATTGATGAGTGTCAGATTGGGATCAACTTCGCTGAATGCTTTGCGGATGAGCGCTTCTATCCCGAACGCGCTTCCACGCAACTGCAGCACCGCACCACTGATGTAGTGAGAGCGATGGTCGACTCCCGCGAGTACCGGTTGGTCATAGACAACGTGCTGGGCCAGGGGCGCGTACATCATTGGCCGCGGCGTCCCACCCGGATCCCTATACTTCGCGTCGCGCACCACTCCTACGATCTCAAAAGTAGTGTTGTACTCCGGCAGATCCAGTCCAAAGTGTTTGCCAATCGGATCCTGGTTAGGGAAGAACCACTTCACGAACGTCTCGCTCACCACCGCAACACTCCTCGTAGTAGCAGTGTCCTGGTTGGTGATACTCCGCCCGCGCACAATGGGTTGGCCCATGGTCTCCAGATAACCAGTGCTTACGCGATCCCACGAAGTATCCGATTTGTCATCCAGTTGCGGCACTCCGTGACCTTCGGGAACAACCAATTCGCCCCAATTGTCGATGTACGGGGTATAGAGAGCCAGGGCTGCGCGCTCCACTCCTGGGATGGCGGCAAGGCGGTCCTGCAACGCACGGTAAAGTGGATCAAGCTGAGCCTCGCTATAACTGGCCGGCGGTCCATTCATCACAATGCTGATGCGGTGATCGGTTTCAAAACCAAAGCTCTGATGTTCCATGTTGCGCAAGCTGCGGGTGAGCAAACCTGCCCCAGCCAGCAACACGATGGAGAGCGTAGCCTGCACCACGACCAGAACCTTCTGCGGCAGCGTCGCGCTATCGCGAGTGCTGCGGTTTGCGCCTCGCAGCGCCTCGACTGGATTGCCTTTGGAGGTGAACCAGGCCGGCGCCGTGCCAAACAGCACTCCCGTAAGCAGTGACAACCCAAACGCGAATGCCAACACCGGCAAAGACGGCGTTGCATCAATCGGTACATAGTGCGCGCTGCGAAACGCAAGCGCAACAATGAGTTTCACCCCAAGAAAGGCGACCACCACCCCTGCCACACCTCCAAACACAGCGAGCACAACGCTCTCCGTCAAAGATTGACGAATGATCCGCCTGCGCGATGCTCCCAGGGCCAGCCGGACGGAGGTTTGCGAGCGCCGTGCAGCGCCGCGTGACAGCAGCAGGTTGGCAATGTTGGCGCAGGCAATGAGCAACACCAGGCAGCAGACGGCAAGCAGAATGCGCAGGCTGTCTCCGTAATCGGCTTTCATGGCGCCCACTCCAGCCCCTCCGGGAACGATGCGGATTTGCTGTTTGGGAATCGATTTGACGATCAGCGGCATAAACTCAGCCGGCCAACCGCTGTCATGGGTCATCCATTGCCGCATAAGCGCGGTTAGCCGAGGGGCGATGCCGTCTGTGCTTGCTCCCGGTTTAAGTCTGCCAATCACCCGCAGCCATGCAGAAATCGACTGCTTGAGCAGGGAATTCCCCCCGTTCACCAGTGGCTCCTGCTGCAGCGGCAGCCATAATTCCGGAGGACTGCTGCGCAGCGTCTCGCCAAAAAATCCCGGAGGCGCTATACCGGCGATCGTAAAGGGATGACCTTCGACGATAAACGTCGACCCTATCACCGAAGGATCGGAATTGTACTGTTGTTGCCATGCGCGATAACTCAGCATAGCCACAGGGGGGGTCGAAGCCTGGTCGTCACTAGGAGTAATGGTGCGGCCGGCGAAGGCCCGAATACCGAAAGTAGAAAAATAATTTCCGGTAACGAATTCTCCCCGCAGCGGTTTGGCCATGTTGTCACTATGACCGCGACGCACACTGAACTGCGCTCCAGCCGCCTGGAACGCAGCCATCTGATCGAACTCCGGGGCTGCGGCCTGGATACGAAGAAACAGGGGATAGGAGTACATACCCCAGTCGTCCTGCGGGCCTCCCTGAACGCAACAGTCGGTACCAGCACCAATGCGGTAGAGAGCCGACGGATCTACCACCGGCAGAGATTTAAGCATGACCGAGTAGATCAGCGAGAAGATGGCGGTCGTTGCGCCGATGCCAAGAGCAAGCGTGAGCATCGCCGTCAAAGTAAACACAGGCGATAGCCGCATCTGTCGAAGTGCGTACGAGATATCTTGCCGCAGCGTATGCATGTTAGCTATCTACGGCGAATGCGCAAGTCAGGTTCCCCGAAAAATTCAACCCGAGAGGAAAGCGCCAAACCCAACCGTGTTCGCTTATGGACACTAGCCGTCGAGTGTTGACTATCTACACAAGCCTGGTGTAGATAGTCATAGTATGGGTAAACCAAGCGATCTGGTGCAAGGCACGCTCGACCTGCTCATCCTCAAGACGATCTCACTCGAGCCGCAACACGGCTGGGCGATTGCAAAGCGCATTCAGCAAATATCGAATGAGGTCTTGCAGGTGCAGCAGGGCTCTCTCTATCCCGCGCTGCACCGGCTGGAGCAGCAGGGATGGATACGCGCCAAGTGGGCTGAAGCCGACAGTGGCCGCCAGGCAAAGTTTTACTCCCTCACCACCGCCGGCAGAACCCAGTTGGAACGGGAAAAAGAAAGCTGGAGCAGGCTGTCGACCGCCATCAATCTCGTGGTCGAGGGCGCGTAATAGAAGATAGGAGAATCCCAATGCGCTGGTTGGAACGAATTCGCATCGCCACCTTGATGTTGTTCCGTCGTCAGCAGCAAACAGCACGTCTCAATGACGAGCTACAGTTCCATCTTGACCAGCAGATCAAAGAAAACATAGCCCGCGGATTATCTCCGGAAGAGGCTCACTACGCTGCTCTGCGCACCTTCGGCAATCCCGCGTTGCTGCGCGATCAGGCGCGCTCCAGTTGGAGCTGGAACTGGCTGGAAAAGTTTATGCGCGATCTGCGATACGGTGTCCGCACTCTTACCCGCTCGCCTGGCTTCGCCCTCACCGCGATCCTTGTCATGGCTCTCGGCATCGGCGCCACTACTTCGCTGTTTACCATCGTGCGCGCGGTACTCCTCAAACCGCTGCCGTTCCGCGATCCCGACAATCTGGTCATGGTGTACGAGCATTTTCGCAACACCGGATCGGCTGAATTCAATCCTGTCGCGTCCGCTGATTTCAACGATTGGCACCAGCGAACGCACGGTTTTGAAAACATGGCCGCTTGGCGATATACCGGCTTTGATCTCACGGGCGAGCATGCGGAGCTTCCCGAGGTCGTCGAGGCCGCGGGCGGCTCCTGGGACCTCTTCTCCCTTCTGGGTACACCGCTGGCCCTGGGCCGTGCTTTCACACCGCAAGAGGATCAGATCGGAGCCAACCATGTGGCCATCCTCACCTGGAGCTTTTTCCAAAGGCGTTTTGCAGCAGACCCTTCAGTGATCGGCAAGCAAGTCAGGCTCGACAGCACGCCTTACCAGATCATCGGCGTCCTGCCCCGCTGGTTCACCTATCCTGACACGCAGGTGCAGCTATGGGTACCCTATACCGCGACCTTCACCGCAAAGGATTTTGCCCAGCCCGACAATCATCAGAGTTATGTCATTGCCCGGCTCAGGCCTGGGGTAAGCGCTACCACCGCCGTCAACGAAGTTAGCGCGCTGCAATATCAAATTCATCTTGCCCACGCTTTCCAACCGGTTGCAGAAGAGGCGCGTGTCCGCCCCATGCTCGACGATGTGGTGCGTGACGTAAAGACTCCGTTAGTGGTCTTGCTGTGTGCAGTCGGATGTATGTTGTTGATCGCCTGTCTCAACGTCTCCAATCTTCTCGTAGCACGCGGAGCAGCGCGGCGCAAAGAGTTAGCCGTTCGCGGTGCCCTGGGAGGCGGTAGGCTGGTCCTCATCGCAGAGCAGATGACGGAGAGTCTGCTGATCTGTTTCATTGGGGGAACGGCCGGTATTCTGCTTTCGTTCGCGGCGACCCGTTGGCTCGCCAACAACTGGAACGATCTTCCACGTGCCGACGCAATTCACCTCGATACAACCGTGCTTCTTTTCGCGCTTGGGCTCGTCTTTTGTACGGCCTTGCTCGCAGGCTTGCTGCCCGCTATTTCTTCGACCGGTACCGGCGTCCTAACGGCGCTCCAGGAATCATCCCGCTCCATTGGCGGCAGCATATCAGGCGCCGCGCTCCGAAAAACACTGCTTACCGCGGAGATCGCGCTCACGGTCATTCTGCTCGTATCCGCTGGTTTACTCTTCAAAAGTTTTCTGCATCTGCGCACCTCTGACTTGGGATGCGCCACCGGCCGCGTGCTCACCATGAAATACGGACTACCGGAGAAACAATACGATACCCGGGAAAAAGTCCTTGCTTTCCACCAATCTCTTCTCGAGCGCGTGCGCCGTCTGCCTGGAGTCCGCGCCGCCGGCCTCGTCTCCACGGCGCCTGGCGCGGGTTGGGGAGGGGATGACCTCTTCACGATTCCCGAGCGTCCTTCGACCAGTTTTCAACTTGATAACGACGCACTCACGCGCACTGCCGATCCCGGTTATTTTTCAGCCATGCAAATACCGCTGATTCGCGGACGGTTCTTCACCGATGCGGAGCGCCTCACTCGCGACCGTTACATGATTATCAACAAGCAATTTGC
Organism: uncultured Acidobacteriaceae bacterium; assembly: GCA_964609355.1. Lineage (GTDB taxonomy): Bacteria > Acidobacteriota > Terriglobia > Terriglobales > Acidobacteriaceae > PALSA-350. Next base: position 10,293 of record CAZSUK010000137.1, read on the forward strand.
CGACGAGTTCTTTCCTGGTGACAATCCAATTGGCAAGCATGTCACGGTCGGAAGGCTACAGGAGACCTACGAAGTTGTAGGGGTTGTCGGTGACACTTCCTACGCGGTTACCGAGCCCGTCAAGGCCACCATGTACTATCCCATACTGTCCGGCATTCCCGATCGAACCAGCGAGGCGACGATTGTAGTTCGCACTGAGGGAGAACCGCTCGCGCTTTCCATTCCAGTGCAGCGGCAGGTAGCTTCCCTTGATCCCGGGCTGCCAGTCTACGATATCTTGACTATGCAGCAGGTCCTGGGTAAGGCCACGGCCAGTCAGAGCTTCAGCGCCACCCTGTTATTAGCCTTTGCGATCCTGTCGTTGTTGTTAGCCGCGATCGGCCTGTATGGCGTGCTTTCCTACCTTGTCTCCCAGCGCATCACTGAAATCGGCATCCGCGTTGCGCTGGGCGCGCAAAGAGCGGAGGTATTGCGCTTGGTCCTGCTCGACGGTCTTACCCCGGTCTTATTCGGTTTGGTCCTCGGCCTGGCCGGTGGCGCCACGGCAGCCAGGTACATCAAGACCATCCTTTACGGAACCAGCCCACTCGATCCAATCGTTTTCGCAACTATGGTAGGCACTCTTCTGCTCACAGCAATTGTGGCCTGTGTATTACCGGCCCTTCGCGCCTCAAGAATCGAACCCATGCAAGCCCTCCGCATCGACTAGCGACGCGCCTTGGGCTCCATCCCGTAACCAATCTACGAAAAGGTAACGGTGGCACACCAGAAGATCCGCGGCGTAACCAATTGCCGGGTGCCCCACACCCCCGATTTCCTGTGTAGTTTCGTAGGTTCCCTGATCTTCATGCGCCTTTCCTTAATGAAAGGCGCACACGCGGTCCTGTCGAGAGCTGCGTACAGGAAATTCGGGGCATCTCGCTCGTTTTTCGCGAGATGTGGGATACCGCAGCCCTCACCCTCAAGCCTGTCGCGGACTGAACAACTCCGTAGGGGAGCCCCTCGTACGTGGGCCGAAAAAGATGGGCGAAGCCCCACAACAGCTTTATCTCACATTGGATCGATCGACAAAATAGTGGGTGGCCCAGGTCTCGCTTT
>CAZSUK010000138.1:0-5896 GCA_964609355.1 uncultured Acidobacteriaceae bacterium
AGGTAGGCGCTCTCAGGCCCTTGCATCAGTGAACAGACGATGTGCTGTTTGGCCGCAATGCCGCCAAAATAATCGCGCTTGGCTGCTAGATCGGTCTCGTCGTTAAACACCGGCGGATGGCAGGGATGGGTAACGAAATAAGCCAGGTCGTCGCGCTTTGGCAGATGCCCGGCGAAGGGAGCCGCGGCGTCGAGCACCATGATCATCGTTCCTGGTTTCAGTTCCCCTGCAATCGACGCAGCGACGTTGCCGATAGCGGTATCCGGAACCGCCAGTATCACAACTTCGGCGCCCTTAAGGGCTTCATGGGCGGGTACACACTCCAAACCAAGACCACTCTTCAAGTGCTCCTGACCCTCAGGGCTGCGCTCCACATGGCGGACCTCGAAAGGTGCAGGCCTAAGATTACTGGCCAGCCGGTACCCCATTTTCCCCCCGGCTCCAAACAGCGCAATTTTAGTCGTCATTGAAACCACTCCGTAACAGCAGATGGACTTCAGTCCTGCCATCGGCTTCAGCAAATCAACAACTATACTCTGGCCTTTCAAAAAGCGGCCGCGAGAGTGCCTGGCTCCGTTGCCGGTACCAGGCGCGAAGCTGTTCTATCTGCAGTTGCCGTTCGGGTGCGACTGGTACGGCGAATGTCGCCGGCCCTAACTGCCGTTCCTCCGAGACTACCTTCAATCCCCAGGGAACGGGTAGACGATCGATCTCCTCGATAAAAGCTTCGAGTTCGGTGTTTGCCGCGCGAAATTCCTCGCTGTCGGGCGCCGAAATGCCTGCCGCAAACAGGCGCTGGATAAGCTCCGGCAGAACACAGGCGACGCCTGACACCACGCCATCGCTGATCCCTTCTACCAGCGCCGGACCCAGTGCACTATCGCTGCCTACAATGCGACAGCAGTCCACTCCCTCGGCCGTGAGCAGCCGCAGTGTTTCGAGCGATCCGCTTGAGTCTTTGATACCCACTACATTTCCATGCTCGCGAATCAACTTGAGTGAGGTCTGGGGCGCAATTGCAGAGGTGAACTGCGGCAGGTTATAGAGCAGCACGGGGATAGACAATGCATCGGCCACACGATTTACGAATGCCCGCAGATCCGCCTGCTCGTAGCGAAAGAAATACGGCATCGGCAGCAAGACGGCCTTGGCGCCCGCGTCGGCAGCCATGCGGCCTAGTTCAACGCTGGTCTTGTATCCGGGCGTACCGATGCCAACCACGAACTGTCCGTCAAAGTCGGTGATCACAGAGGCATTGGCCAGAATGCGCTTCAGCTGTGCCGGACTGGTCAGACAGCATTCGCCGGTGGCGCCGTTCAAAGCAAAGCTGCAAATTCCACGAGCCAGCAGGAAATAGAGGCTGCGCCGGAATTGATCTTCCGCCAGTGAATCTGCGTCCGTTCGCGGAGTCAGGACCGCCGCGCTCACACCGTCCAATAGAGAGTGCCACATGGCCTGTAACCCTCTTTCCGGGGGAGGGCTCGGGAACGATATTACATAGTATGTCTATTGTGTGTCGACACCATGAATACATGTTGGCTGATCGAGTCCCCGCGATGTACAGTACCCGAGTCGTTAGAAGATTGGTAGAAGACATGCCCAAATCCAGGAGCCGGCGAAGCGGTCGGAGTGCAGCCGGCGAGCCGTCCAGTCCTTCCACAGCGGACCAGTCCGTACGCGAGCGGGCTTACGTCTACATCCGCCACAAAATCGCCAGTGGAGGACTTAGCGCCGGAGATCCGCTCTCCGAAGTCGAAGTGGCAGAGGGCCTCGGCAGCAGCCGCACGCCGGTGCGGGAAGCGATTGGGCAGCTGGTTGCATCGGGTCTGCTGGAGCAGATACCTGGTCGCGGCACCACGGTCGCGCGGCTGACTCGGGACGACATTATCGATTTATATGAGCTGCGCGAGGCAATGGAGGTCTTTGCCGCACGCAAAGTGGCCCGTCTTGGCGTGCCGGCTGCCGAACTGGAGCAGTTGCAGCAGTTGGTGGACGGCATTCTGCCATTACGCAAAGCATTGGTCGCCTCCGGAGAGCATTCGCTCAACGAGGAGCAGATGGGCCGCTTTATGCAGCTGGACCTTAACTTCCACGCCTGCCTTATGCTGATGGCGCTCAATCCGCGAATGCAAAAGATCGCCAATGAAACGCAGTTGATGATTCGTATCTTTGCCATCCGCCGCAGCGGACACGAGGCAGCGATGCTGGATAAAATCCATTCCCAGCATAATGAGATCGTCAGGGCTCTACGCGAGCGCCAGCCGGAACGTGCGATGCGCATCCTGTCCGAGCATATTGAGGTCAGCTTGCACGAACGCCTGGCCGAATTCGACGCCTGGAATCGTGCCCGCGCAATGCGTCGGGACCTACCTGCAGCCTTTCCTTTTGAGGCCATCTCAAAGTAACCCTTCATCCGGCGAGCGCTGTGTTCGCCGGATGAAGGGTTTCGAGACCCTTGTTAGTTCGGCTGTACACCTTCCAGCATCATCAGGCCCATCTGCGGGTCGTTCGTCTGCTGGTTGTCCAACTCAATCGCGATCACCCGGCGATTATCGATGGGATAGTAGCCAAAGCCAGATTGCGTTTGAGGGTTCCCTGCGTTCAATCCAGTCAGAGTGAACCAGCCGATAGAGCTGTTCTCTGAACCGGAGAGGGGCACGCCGGGGGTGACAATCGATGCCGAGTTGGCCGCATTCTGGACACTGTAATCGGTGTAACCGGAGAATGCATCCGACGCCACTGTTACAGGACCGGTCGCAGCCCAAGCGGGCTCCTGGTTGATGCTTGAGAACCCGTAGACATTGAGAGCATAGCTGCCTTCAAAATCGGCCGACGGGGCTTGTTGCAGATACGCGAGCCCTGAAGTGATCTGCAGGCTGTCTACACCCAACTCCAGCGCGTTTCCATTGCCATCCAGGTAAAGCTGGAAGGTGAAGGTGGGGTTATTGGAAATCTGATTTGAGCTTATCGTGGCAGTGAGAGTGACACGGCCAGTTGGGTCAATCGTGTAAGTGCCACCAGTAATCTGAGATCCAAAACTGAAATACAGGTCGTTGAGGGCAAGGTCGCCGGATACAGTGCCGTTCGCATTGAGACCGAACCCACCCGCCAACTGGACAATATTGCTGCCGCCGGAGGAGGTGTTGTCCTGCCCGATTGCTCCGAAGGCATAAGAATTGCCGGCAACACTTGCCAGGTTGAACCGCCCCGTGTTGGATCCTTGGCCGAGGGCCGTGCCGCCGAGATCGCCCCCGAGGGTATCGTTGGTCTCCACCAGTTGAATTTGATTTGTACCAACCGTATATCCAGCCGCTGCGAAGGATGGAACCCCTGTGTTGGCGCCTGGAGTGAGCGTGAAGACAACGCGGCCGAAGGAATCAGGAGCGCTGACGGTGCCGGATGCGAACGTCTGTGCTTGCCCGATGCTGCCGCCATCGTTGTAGTCGAATACGCTGTTGCCAACCAGGATCGAGGCGCCGCTTACGTTGAGAATGCCTCCGACCACGAGATTGCTGGGCTGCGCAGCGCCATCGAGTCCGCCCAGGTTGAACGCATACCCGCCGGCGGGAGCTGCCGTGCTTGTCTGCTGATCAATGGAGCCTGTGGCGGTTGCGAATGTGTCGAACTCCGAGATCAACACCCGGGCATTGGAGACCACAGTTCCGCGGAAGGTCTCGATGCCATTGACACCGATAGCCGTATCGCCGGTGTTGAGAACGATCTGGATGTTGCCGTTTACCAGGCTCAGGCTTGAGCCGGAAGCGACCAGCTTATCCTGGGCGATGATGTTGGCGTCGGTCATATCCTGCTCGCCGGCAGCGATCACTCCGTTCTGTACGGTGAAGGCGCCCGCCACGAAGTAAGGGCTGGTGCCGTCTTCGCCGGCCAGGTGATAGACATAGTTCCCATCAGCCAGCACCGGAGGCGCAGCAGTGATGGTGATGGTCGCCGAAGCAGACTTGGTGGTATCCGACACCGAGGTTGCCGTGACCGTTACCGTGGCCGGCGTAGGAGGAGCCGCGGGGGCTGCGTAGGTGGTTGCCGTGCCGCTTGGCGTGGTGGTGGAGTTGAAGCTGCCGCACTGCGCGCTGCCGCAGGTAACCGACCAGGTCACACCGGCGTTCGCGCTATCGTTCGCAACCGTCGCCGTCAAAGCGGCACTCGTCGTTGCCGCAAGCGAAGCAGGCGGACTATTGAGCGTGACCGTGATAGGCGCACTCGGGGTCGAGATGGTGATGGTCGCTGAAGCCGACTTTGTGGAATCTGTAACCGAGGTTGCAGTTACAGACACGGTCGCCGGTTTGGGCGCTGAGGTTGGTGCTATGAACTTCGTCGCTGTGCCGCTGGCAGTTGAGGCCGTGGAAAAGCTGCCGCATTGCGAGCTGCCGCAGGTAACGGACCACGTGACACCGGCATTTGCACTGTCATTGCTGACGACAGCGGTGAGGTTGATGGTCGAGCCGGTGCCGGTCGACGACGGCGGCTGAGGACTCAACGCCACCGAGATAGCTTCTGGCGGATTAGGAGAGCCGGAACTGCTACAGCCCGTAATCATGATGACGAGAAGAATGAGAACAACCCGGAAAACCAGGTAAGAAGGATATGGCTGTTTCATTTCGCACCCCGAGAGAGAGCAGAGTTGTTTGCCGAAGCTTGAGAACGCTGTTGTGAATGAATGAGGAAGCCGTGTTGGTTGCGGAGGATAACCTCGCCGCCGGCAACGGAAAGTTTGCGCGCCACCAGATAGCTCTTTCCGTTGATCGTTTCCATTACCCCGGAGACCAGAACCGGCGTACCCGGTGAGAGGGTCTGCCGCACTTGATCGCTCAGGGCGGAACCCAGGCTGGCGGTGAACGTTCCCTGCGGGCCTTCCGCCACAAGTTGCGTGCCGGCAGGCTCGCCCAAGGTGTGCGTCGTGATCACTTCCTGGACAGTTCCAGCCATCGCGACATCGTGAGCGGGTGTGCCCAGCGTGCTTGATTCAAAGGGTGTAGGCGCCGCCTGAATTCCTGGCTGTTCAGCCTGGGCAGCGGCATGGGTGAAGATGGAGAGCAAAACCAGGCAGAAAAGGGAAGTGAACTCCTTCCTCTCAACCCGTCTGCAAGTGATCCAATCCAGTATTTGCATGATGTCCTCTATGTCGTCGAATCCGACTTTTGTATGTGGCGGGCGCCCTGCTTACTTTGTAACGATTACGAAGAAAGAAGATACGCTTTGGGCCTCGCCTTCGATGGACCAAGAGTACGAAAGCTCTTGAGGAATAGAAATAGAGGGCGCTACACGGCTACCCGTGTGGTTCCACACGGGTGGGATTCGCAGGAATATAGCGCGGACGAAAGTTGAGTGGGTGGTCCAGGACTCGCTGGAAACGGCCCTTTCCCCTTTCCCATTTCCCTACCGGAGCGTTTACAAGAGGTTCTTGTTTTGCAGCGCAAACCGCAGGAGCGCATTGGCGCCCTCGCCATCGAGGTCAAGTTTGCGGCACATGCTGGTACGGTGGTTTTCGACTGTTCTGTAGTGGATGGAAAGCTCGGCGCCGATTTCTTTGCTGGTTTTACCGCGCGCGATCAGCTGCATGATGCGGAGCTCGGTAGGGGTGAGGTGGCTCATCTGGCTTGATTTTGCGTCGGGCTGATTTTGCCTCTGCAGCAAGTCCGTGGTAATGGCCGAACTGATGTATGGCCGTCCCGACGCCACGGCATGAATGCCGGCCACCACCTCCTGGACGGCGCTGTCCTTCAAAATGTAGCCTTTGCATCCCATGTCCATTGCGCTGCGGAAGAGATCCTGATTCGAATGAAAGGTAAGAAAAATGACCTCTGTCTTCAGCCCGCTTTTGACCATTTCCCGTAGGACACCGAGCCCGTCCAGCTTGGGCATTTCGATATCCAGCAGC
>CAZSUK010000139.1:0-7989 GCA_964609355.1 uncultured Acidobacteriaceae bacterium
GAGGATCTCGGGGTAGGAGCCGTCGATCCAGTGGATCTGGCCGTCGTGGCCGGTGCGGCGGAAAAGGGAGTACATGGCGATCACCATGATGGCCCCAAGCGTACGGAGCGCCTTATGCCACCAGGGGCTATCGCCCTTGCCAGGGTAGACGCTCAGGAACAAGGACGCGCCGAGGACGCCAATCAACACCCAGAGTTGCCGCGCAATGATCATGTGGCTGGGATCGGCGCTGCCACCGTTCGCGAGGATAAGACCCAGGATCACAAGCGAAGCGGAACGCATGAAGACGTGCGTCCAAAGCGCCCACTGCGAGGGGTTCTTGCGCAGGCGCGCGTTCACCGCGATGGGGAGGGACATGCCAACCAGAAAGAGAAAGACCGGAAAAACCATATCGACGTAGGTCATCACATCCCAACTGGCGTTGGCGTGGAAGGTCCACCAGGGAAGACCCTTGGTACCATCCAGGTCGTTCACAAAAATCATTACGGCAAGGGTGATGCCACGGAAGATGTCGATGGACTGGATGCGGGTGACGGTCGACTCTCCAGCTCCGTCGACGGATACATGCTGCGGATTAGGAAAGGTCGTTGTGCTCACGACACCTCGCACGACAGGAACGGCTGAGAAAAGTATATGCGCGCCTGCATTCCTGCAAGCGTCCCCGGGGAGTTTCGGGACAAAAGCAGCGCTGAGATTCGAAAATAATTTTCAATTCATTTGCCCTTTTCCCCCCGCCAAAGCGCTTTCTCCAGTGAAGGCGGTTAATAAGGCGGCCTCCCTAAAGGAGAAACCGCCATGAAATCTGACATCCGCACCTTCGTTCACTCCGCCGTCGCCGCTCTCGATCCACAAAATGGTGCTGCGCTCTGGAAGAAGAGCGAAGATCTGGTTGGCGAAGCCTTCGCGTAAGCAGCGGAGAGAACCGGCCGGTCCCTCGCCATGTCATTAGTAGGCACCGGAGACCGATGTTCGCGATGCGTAGCCGAGTCCTGCGGTAACACCAGTGCTATCGGTTATTGGAGGTGAGCCACGGCGTGTCTCGGTAAGAATCGGTCATCACCCAAGCGCCAGCCAAGAGCGCCGCATTCAGGAAAGTTTCACTCCACTGGAATGGGTCTTTAGAGCCTGTCGCCACAATAGGTATCCACACCAGGAACAGGAACGATGCGATTTGAAAGGCTGAGAGTGTGACTGCCAGCCGTGCACAGAATCCAATGAGAGCCGCGAGGCCCGCTGCGATGAAGGCGGAGCCTGTGAAATACGCCCAGAACAGGTGGCTCGGCAGCCAATGGGGGATGAGCGAGAGCGTGTCTTTTACGTCGATGAAATGGGCCACGCCGAAGAAGATCAAGGAGAGGCCGTAGAGCACGCGCGCGATGCGCAGGCCGTTGTTGCTGCTAATAAAGCTGAGATGGTTACGGTCCCAGTCAGCTGCAAACCAGACATAGAGTACCCAGGCGGCGGCCAGCATGACCATGAGCGGAAACACGGACCAGCAAGCTTCGAAAGCAGGTTCAAGAAGAAAGTTTGGTAACCGCAATAGCAGCAACCAAAGAAAAAGAGTGGTGAGCAGCAAGCGCGCGGCGATGGCCGCCATGCGCTGAACAAGCAGACCGATGCCGGATGCTACGGAGATGAGGGCGCTGAGGTAGACGAGCAATTCGCGTGCGGGGACATTGACGGGAACAGGATTCCACAGCGGAACGACATCGGGATGGAGCAAGCCTACGGCTCCGAGAACGATCATGGTGACGGCGAAGATAGCATGACCTATGCTTGCGATGCGCATCGGCGTGTTCTCCAGGCGGCTTCTATGGTGCAAAAGGTCTTCTCAACCGGATTCATCGGGCGCCTCCTATCATCACACAACCCAGTATGACGGCATTTGGCTCCATCGGACCTTTGGGTTCCAACCAATGGGTTGGATTGTCGACAGTCCGGGAAGTGGTAATGCCTCAGAAGCTCAATGAGTGCTAGATCGCCGATTCACTCATTGGATTGTTCCGAACGGTTCACCGGCCAACCTGACAGAACTCGAAAATGGGGGTAATGTCCGGTTAGGCGACAAACCGGAATGAAGGGATGACTCGAGTCCTAAATAGCTTCGGACGCTGTTCTGGAGCAAAGCGATTGAGGACTTCCAGCCCCCGCAGCGTCTTCTCAATTTGGCGAAAGCAGGCGGGACGTTTCCAGGTCTGGGAACGGGACGCTCGGCTATTGTTTTGGGAGCTAGTGCTGCCTAACCAGCGAAAGATTGAGACAGCGGTCGCGAACGTGTCATCCGCAGGCTATAGCGTCGAAAGCTTGGCTGGAGTTGGTCCCGTTGTCGTGGACCCGTGGGGGATCCGCGTAGCCCTGGTGACCCGGCGATGATCAAAGCGGCCGAATTCGTTCAAGAGAGAAATTGTCACTTCTGATATCTCACGAATAGACTCGATGGGTTGGCAAGCAGTGGTTGGCAGAGACGTGAATGAGGCATTTGGAGCAGCCGAATCTGCTGCGGCAGTCATTGAGGAAGTCGTCAGACATGCCGTCGCAGAAGTCAGCTTAGTCCGCGAACAACCCCCGCATTTTCGGAATAAAGGAAGAGAACTCAATGACGACCCACACGGTCCTCTCTACAAAAGATACAGTCAGGTCGGGTTATCTAGACCCGACCGCTCCCCCAGTAGCGGCGATCACATCAGGAGACGAAGTAAGCTATCCGCACACCTGGACGCACTGGGGCAACGAGGCGGTCTTCGGGATGACCTTCGCCGACCGGGAACCGCTAAGGCATCGCTATCCTCACGGTCCTTACTCAATGCTCGGTCCCGTAGAAGTCTCGGGAGCTCAGCCTGGCGATATCGTGCAGTGCACCCTTCTGGCACTTCGCACACTTGACTGGGGATGGAACTCTTTCCCGCTTGGAGTCGGCGCTTTACCCGCCGACTTCAAAGAGCCATATGTGCATTACTTCCGCTTCGATAATGCACGAACGACAGCCGAGTTCGTAGACGGTATGCGCTTTCCCTTGGCTCCATTTCTCGGAGTGGTGGGCGCTGAACCCGCTGGCGATGCGATCGTCAGCGCTATTCTCGCTGGCGCTTATGGCGGGAACCTGGTGCTACGTGACTTCACTGTCGGGACCTCACTGTTTCTGCCGGTGATGAAGCCCGGAGCACGAATTTGGATCGGCGATGTTCACGCTCTGCAGGGGGATGGAGCGGTTGACCAGACGGCAATTGAAACGGCCGCTGAAAATGTGACCGTTCGTTATGATCTGCACAAAAACGTCCCGCTCACCCAGCCTTTTTTGGAAACCACCACGGCTTGGATCTCAATCGGCTTTGGCACTAACCTTGACGATGCCCTGGTAGCGTGTCTGCGAGAAGTTATCCGCTGGCTATCAAGCGCCTCGGGGATGTCGCAAGCAGAGGTATATGCTTTTGCAAGTATGAGCGTCAGCTTTCGAGTCACGCAGTACTCTCATCAAACCGCGTCGGCATACAGTGCAACACCTCCAAAAGCTATTCATGCCGTAATACCGAAGGCCGTCTTTCCCGCAGCAACTCTTGCACGCGTTGGCCGCTGGTTGCGGCCCAATCAAAAATGACTACCTCCAGCTTAGGAACATCCGATCGACTCGACATCCTTGAAGTGCTCACGCGGACCGAGACCGCCGCCTCTGTTCGAGATGCCGATGCGTACGTCGAATTATTTACCGACGACGCTGTGCTGGAGGGGGCGCAAGGCGTCCACATGGGTAAGGAAGCGCTGCGTGAAGCGGTTGGACCAATCTGGGCCAGCGAGGGTTCGGCGACCTTCCATCTACTTCTTAACGCGGTGATTGATCCGGTTAACACCGATAGCGATGAAGTAATAGCGACGTCAGTGTTGCTGATCGTAAGTCAAGGTGCTCCGCCGCAAGTTTTGCATGTTTCCGAAATTACTCAGCAACTGAAACGGGTGGATGGACGCTGGAAAATCGCTCGACGAAGCGTCAAAACTTAGGGCATCGCACTCTTCCCTGCCTACGGATAGCCGACTCTTCGTCCAAGAGGAAAGTCCCCCACTGGAAGTCGGTGAACAATAAGGCTTTTTCGGTACCTGACTATGTGCCTAATCGAAGGGTGTCGATCAAGGCAGCGAGAGCGCGGGGCTGGTTTCGGCGGCTGGGATAGTAAAGGAAGTAGCCCGGAAATGAAGGGCACCAATCCCTGAGGACCTGAACCAAACGTCGTTTAGCGAACAATCCTGTGAGAGTGGCTTCCATGGCCGTACCAATTCCTACCCCATCAAGGACCGCCCGGATGACGAGGTCCGGATCATCGAATGATGCCGGCCCTTGAGGACTTACCGTAAGCGCCTTGCGGCCCTTTTCGAACTCCCATCGGTAGAGACCATTGCTGAATCGAAAGCCGATGCACGAATGATCCTTCAGATCTTGTGGGTGGCGCGGGATAGGGTGCAACTCGAAGTATGCAGGCGACCCGACCACTGCCAGGCGCATTTCCTCGGTGACTCGGACGGCGATCATGTCCCGATGGATAAACTCGCCAAGCTGGACACCAGCGTCATACTCGCCGGCAACGAGGTCCACGGGGTCGTTGGACGACGTGATCTCGAGGACGATCTCGGGATAGGTACGAGCAAACTGGGCGAGCTTTGGGATAATCACCATCTCGGTCGCGGTTCGGGGAATGACAAGACGTATCCGGCCAGATGGGCTTTCCCTCTGCTTTCGCGACTCGGCGACGGCTAACTCTATTCGCTCCAAAGCGGGAGCAAGTTCGAGGAGAAGCGCCGTACCAGCGGCTGTTGGAGAGACGCTTCGCGTTGTTCGTGCGAGCAATTGAAGACCCAAGCGTTTTTCGAGCCCCCGAATGGAATGACTCAGCGCCGATTGCGAAATCCCTAGCCGCGCGGCCGCTCGCGTAAAGCTGCGCTCCTCCGCAATCGTGGCAAATGCGGATAGCTCCGCTAATTCATTTCTGACCATTCATGAATGATACTCATGAAGCCTAGCGAGTGGAACGGGGTTGTTTCATTAGCCTGGGCATCTTAGTCTTTGGAATGGGAGTCGGTTCCACCGAGGCACAGGAAAGGAATACACCATGAAGATCTCATTTGAAGGGAAAGTGGCCCTCGTCACCGGCGCTGCGTCGGGGTTAGGGCTTGCAACAGCAAAAGCGTTTGCCGAGGCCGGCGCCGCCGTGGCCTTGGCCGACTGGAACGCGAACGAAGTGCGGGCGGCGACGAAGAGGCTTGCCGACAAAGGTCACAAGACACTGGCCATCACTTGCGACGTGTCGGATGATGCGCAGGTGGAAACGATGGTGAAGAAGACCGTTGCTAAGTTTGGACGTCTGGACGCCGCCTACAACAACGCTGGTATTCAGAACGTTCTCGCGGAAACCGCAGATTCTCCTCGCGATGACTTTGACCGCGTAATGGGGATCAACCTACGGGGCGTGTGGAGCTGTATGAAGTTTGAACTCCAGGTAATGCGCGAACAAGGCAGCGGCGCTATCGTCAATTGCTCGTCGCTAGGCGGTCTGATCGGTGGCAATCAGCGCGGCACGTATCATGCCGCAAAGCATGGCGTCATTGGTTTTACCAAGAGCGCAGCTCTTGAGTACGCGACGCGCGGCATTCGCGTGAATGATGTTTGTCCAGGCATGATCCAGACGCCCATGTCCGACAAGATGATCGCCGAGGGACAAGGTCCGGAACTGGACATGATGCTTCAGACGTTTGTTCCGATGAAGCGACTTGGGCGACCCGAGGAGATAGCCGATGCTGTCCTTTGGCTTTGCAGCGATGCGGCAAGCTACGTTACGGGCCAGTCGATTTCAGTCGATGGCGGTTATGTCATGCGGTAATCGAACGCCGAACCTAATGGAAAGCCAGGATCGCGCAGCGACCGTAATGATTACTCCCCAGAAGCGCCGATAGGTATGGGGATCTTTCAGGGTCCAAGGAAAAGTCGATGAAAACACGAAGGCTCGGAAGCGGAGAGTTGGAAGTATCGGAGATTGGCTTGGGATGCATGGGAATGAGCTGGTCCTACGGGCCACCGAAAGACAAGCAAGAAATGATTTCCCTCATTCGCACTGCCGTAGACAAAGGCGTCACGTTCTTCGACACAGCAGAAGTCTACGGGCCGTTGCTGAACGAAGAACTACTCGGTGAAGCGCTTGAACCGTATCGCGGCTCAGTCGTCATCGCGACTAAGTTTGGCTGGGAACCGAACCCAGGCGATAGCGATCGTTGGAGTGCATTGAACAGCCGGCCAGAGCATATCAAGCAGGTGGCTGAAGCATCTCTCAAGCGGCTCAGAGTGGACGCTATCGACCTGTTCTACCAGCACCGAGTGGACCTCGAAGTGCCGATTGAAGATGTAGCCGGTGCGGTGAAGCTGCTAATCCAAGAAGGCAAGGTTAAGCACTTCGGCATGTCGGAGGCGAGCGCACAAACGATCCGGCGCGCACATGAGGTCCAGCCGGTCGCAGCCTTACAGAGTGAGTATTCTCTATTCTTCCGTGAGCCAGAAGAGACTGTGATGCCGACCCTGAAGGAGCTTGGGATCGGTTTCGTCCCATTCAGCCCGCTAGGCAAAGGCTTCCTAACGGGAAAGATCGATTCCAACACTAAGTTCGATAGCACTGATTTCAGGAATACTGTTCCGAAGTTCAGCGAAGAAAATCGCAAAAAGAATCAAGCTCTCGTCGATGCGATCACTGCCTTCGCTACGCAGAAAAACAAGACGCCTGCCCAGATCGCGCTCGCTTGGTTGCTGGCAAAAGAGCCGTGGATTGTCCCTATCCCCGGAACAACGAAACTGGGCCGGCTGGAAGAAAACCTCGGCGCCGCCGATGTTGTGTTGACCCGGTCAGAAGTTTCAGCCCTCGAAGAAACTTCCTCGAAGATCAAAATCGAAGGCGCACGATATTCCGAGTTCCACCAAAAGCTGGTTGGCCGCTAGCACCAGATCCATTGGAGGTAATGCACATGAAAGGTCTCAGATCGAGGGGCATTGCGTTGATCCTCGGTTTTGTCATAGCTCCTTTCGTACTCGCACAGGTGCGTCCACAGCAAGCGAGTGTAGTTGGGACTTGGCATCTTGTGCGCATCGAGTCTTCCGGCACAGCCGTAGATCCGTCTGAAGCGCCGCAGCCGATGGGACTGCTGATCTATACGCCGGACGGGCACGCTTCTGTCCAACTCATGTACCCACTAACCTCACTCTCGAATGAGTTTGTTCATGATGGATACGAAGCGACGTTCGGAACCTATGATCTCGACGAGCGGAAGCATCAGTTGATGTATCACATCCAGGCATCGGCAACTCGCGAAAAGCTAGTTGGCAAAAACGAGACGCTAGACTACGAGCTTCCAGACAATCGACACATGATCATCAGACCTAGGCAAGCCGACCAGCATTGGTCTGTGGTGTGGGAACGCTACTGACAGCAAGTCCAAAGACGTTTGCCTTGCAAATGTAGACCCATGTCAGCCGGGCGCTTGAATAGGTAACGAAAAGCCGGCATCCCGGCAGGAATCCAAAGCACCGCCACGGAAGGATTACCCGGTGCTGGGGCGTTTATGAGGACTCAACTCATCTTGTCGCTTGCCAAAAGCAGATAGCGCTCTATTACGGTCGTCGCTCTTTCACGACCTGTGCCGTATCGTCTCTTCTTCGTCAGGTGAGCGTCGGCGAGGGAGTCCCTTTGCCGAGGCCTCGGATCCAGGTGGTTCACGGAACGGTTCCACAGAAATGCGCTCGTAACGCACTTCCAGCACCGTCAGGTATTCTGTCCCGCCCGGCGCTTCGAGAACTACGCTGTCACCCGCTGCTGACTTCATCAACGCGCGCCCTAGAGGTGATACCCAACTGATGTGGTTGCGGTTGAGATCGACCTCGTCGGTGCCTACGATGCTCACCACTCGCTCCGCTCCCGCGGCATTGGCATAGCGCACGGTCGCCCCGAAGAATGCCCTCGTCTC
>CAZSUK010000140.1:0-4839 GCA_964609355.1 uncultured Acidobacteriaceae bacterium
GGGGACCTGGTCGATACTGGTATCCAGTAACAAATCGCCGGCGCGCCGGTAAACGTAGCAATCACCCTGAATCCGTCCCTGAACGCTCAGTAGAAAGCTGTAATTCCCTTGTCCGTCCGGAAGCGATTGCACTGCGTTCGACACCATGCCGTTAAGCCAGCGCAGGCGATCGCCGCCGTTCACCAAAATTTTGCCGCGCCAACCCAGGTCGCTGACCCCGGCAGACTGGAGAAGGGAATCAAGCTCTGCCGAAAAACCGTCGTACGCTGCAGGTGTCAGCGCGCCGCAATGCTGCCTCAGCGTAGGCAGCGAACCCAGCGCGGCGCTCAGAGCAGTCGGTCCGGTCTCGTGTGTCGGTTCCGGTGGGGTAACTTCCGGGGGATTCGTAGCAGAAAGCACAATAAAATTATAGCCTTGCAGTAGAGCAAGTGCGGCGAAGCCCGGAAAAGGTCGAAGAATGAAGCTTATCGGCGGTAAATTATGCGGTTCCGTGGCAGCGGCGTTCCTGCTTGCCTTTTCCCTTTGGAGCTTCGCCCAGGACGCGCCGGCGCAAAAGGAAACCAAGATTACCCCGGAGCAGAAAAAAGAGCTTTTCCGCTCCTTGAACCAGATTCTTTCCTTTGCCAGCGACGATAGCCAGCTGCCGATAAAGCACGAGGTAAAGAAGCGGCTCATCTCTCGTGAGGAAGTGGAAAAGTACGTTCTGGATAAATTTCACGAAGACAAGGACGCCAAGCGCATGCAGCGGGAAGAGATTGTGCTCAAGAAATTTGGCCTTCTTGACCGTGATTTCCAGCTGCAGCCCTTTCTTGTGAGTCTTTTGAAGGAGCAAATCCTCGGCTACTACGACAACAAGACCAAGACAGTGAATTTGCTGGACTGGGCTTCGCCTGAAGAGCAAAAGCCTGTCATGGCCCATGAGCTGACGCACGCCTTGCAGGACCAGCACGCGGATCTGGAGAAATGGGAGCCCGATGGGCCGGATGGTACGTCCAAGAATGTCACCGAGGATAACGAACGGCTGGCCATCGATGAGCGGGATACCGCTCGCGATGCGGTGCTTGAGGGGCAGGCGATGGCCGTATATCTCGACTACACGCTCAAGCCCAAGGGCAAAAGTCTGCTCACCGCGCCAGATGTGATGCGGACCCCCAGCGACGACACGGATAGTTCGGGCAGCTCGCCCATCATGGATCGGGCGCCTCTTCTCTTACAGCAGTCGATGCTTTTTCCTTATCGTGATGGTCTGGGTTTTGAGCAAAGACTGTTAAAGGATAAAGGCGCGCAATATGCTTTTGCCGGAGTCCTCGATCGGCCGCCTTCTACCAGCTACGAGATCATGAACCCTACCGCCTACGAACGAGGTGCAACGGTTCCTCTGCTCAAGATGCCCGACGTACACGGGCTTCTCGACCCGGACTACGAGCCTTACGACATCGGTGTGATGGGTGAGTTGGATGTGCGTATTTTGACGGAACTGTTTGGTGGCCCGGAGGTGGCCGCGATTCTCACCCCGCAATGGAGAGGCGGTCTCTACTACGCGGTACAGAGCCGTAAGGCGGTCACGCCCGCGCAACAGGCTGCGACCTCCTCGGTTGCACTGCTGTATCTTTCCGCTTGGCGGACGGAGGGCGCGGCCAAGGAGTTCGCCAAGGTCTATGCCCGGGAGCTAAACAAGAAATACTCTGGCGTGCTGCGTGATTCCGCCGAGGAAACAACTTCGGACGAGCAGGTTTACAACGCGAGTGAAGGACCGGTGCTGATCGTTCAACAGGGCAAGCAGGTATTTGTGAGCGAGAGCTTTGACATGACGACCGCGCGCAAGCTGCAGTTCCTGTTCTTCGGCGCGCAAAAGACCGGAGAAACGCAGCAAGCCATGCAAGCGGACGAACTCAGCACGCACCTGACCAAGCTGATGGTCAGTTGCGGCATGATGAAAGCCACCTTGCGCCACTAGGCCTCCCTCTCGGGGGAGTAAAGAGCTTCCTGGGGGAGTAAAGACAGCCTTCCGGGGAAGTTAACGGGTCCCATGGGGGAGTTAAGGCAGGCTCAACCGGGTATACTTAACTCATCCCATCGTTCGGAGCCGGTTTGCAGCAGGCGGAAATTGGAATCATAGGCGGGAGCGGGCTGTACACCATGCCCGGCCTGAGCAATCCTCAAGAGGTTGCGGTCAGCACGCCCTTTGGCGATCCCTCAGACACATTCGTAACCGGCGAATTGGAAGGGCGGCAAGTGGCCTTCCTGGCACGTCACGGTCGCGGTCATCGTATCCTGCCCAGCGAACTGAACTTCCGGGCCAACATCTTCGCCATGAGAAAACTTGGCGTGGAGCGGATCATTTCCGTCTCCGCCGTCGGCTCGCTCAAGCTGGAGCATAAGCCAACTGAGTTTGTGATCCCGGATCAATTCATCGACCGCACCGTCCACCGCACTTCTACCTTCTTCGGCGATGGAATCGTCGGCCATGTGTCGTTTGGCGACCCCGTTTGCGCCACGGTCGCCAAGGCCATCCAACAGGGTGCGGAAAGCGCCGGCGTGGTGACCAAGCAGGGCGGCGTCTACGTTTGCATGGAAGGCCCGCAGTTCTCTACCCGCGCCGAATCCAATCTCTATCGCAGTTGGGGCGCAGATATTATCGGCATGACTAATCTGCAGGAAGCCAAGCTGGCTCGTGAAGCGGAAATCTGCTACGCCACCATGGCCATGGTCACTGACTACGACTGCTGGCATGACGGGCATGAATCCGTCACAGTGGAGCAGGTCGTCGCGGTGCTGCATCAGAACTCTGCTAATGCTGCTACTGCCGTGCGCGCGGCGGTTGCCGCAATGCCTCGCGAGCGTACCTGTCCCTGTGTCACGGCACTCAAGTACGCCATCCTCACCAGCCCGGCGGCGATCCCCGCGGCTACCCGCAACAAACTGGATCTGTTGCTGGGCAAATACCATTCCTGAGGCGAAAGAAACTCATGTCCATTCTTGTAGTAGGCAGTGTTGCATTTGACAGCATCGAGACCCCAACGGGCCGGCGCGACCGTTGTCTGGGGGGCGCGGCTACTTACTTTGCCCTGTCCGCAAGTTACTTCACAGATGTGCGTGTGATCGGGGTGGTGGGCGAAGACTTTACCCCGGAACATGAGGCCGCGCTGACCCGTCGCGGAGTCGATACTCGTGGACTGGAACACACCTCGGGCAAAAGCTTTCATTGGACCGGGTCGTACTTGAAGAGCCTCAACGAAGCCCAGACGATCGATACCGAACTCAACGTCTTCGAGACTTTCGCTCCCAAGGTGCCGGCCGTCTACCAGGATAGCGAGTTCCTCTTTCTGGCAAACATCGACCCTGTCCTGCAAAAGAGCGTTCGCGAGCAGATGCCGAAGGTCCGAATGGTCTGTGGGGACACCATGAATTACTGGATCACAGGCCATCGCGAAAACCTGGTTAAAGTCCTCACCGGGCTCGATGCGCTGTTGATCAACGATGGAGAAGCCAAGCTGTTGGCCGACAATAGCAACCTGGTCCTTGCCGCTCGAAAAGTTCTGTCCATGGGCCCCAAAGCTCTGATCGTCAAACACGGCGAATACGGGGCCACAGCGTTCTTCGGTGAGCACGCCTTCGGCGGAACAGGCCGCGTGCCGACGCCGTTTCGCGCTCCGGCTTGGCCTCTGGAGGAGGTGGTGGATCCCACCGGCGCCGGCGACTCCTTTGCCGGCGGCTTCATCGGTTACCTTGCGTCGCAGCCCGAGATCAATCTCAAGAACTTCAAGCACGCCATGTTCTACGGCGGGGTGATGGGTTCCTTCGCGGTCGAGCGTTTCGGCACAGAACGGATGCAATCCCTCACGCGAGAGGAGATCGACCAGCGTTTCGCTCTCTTCCGTGAGCTTTCCCATCTTGACTGAAGAACAGGAAGCGCTCCGGCGGGAAACTCTGCTGGTGGCGTGGGCCGCTCTGGCACTGGCCCTGGTGGCACTCGCCTATTGCGTGCGCCATGGCTCATTGCTGCTGTACGGCGACGCCGTAGCCCACCTGCATATCGCCCGCCGGGTCTTCGATTCCATGACACCCGGCTATCGGCAGCTGGGTTCGGTGTGGCTGCCTTTGCCCCACATTCTTCTTCTGCCGTTTGTCTGGAATATGGCCTGGTGGCGAAGCGGTCTTGCGGGGGCATGCCTTTCTATCCCCAGCTATGTGCTGGGCTGCGCCGGTATCTACCGCCTGGCGCGCATGTGGTTGCCGATGTCTGCCGGGCTCGTGGTTGTCGCCTTCTATGGGTTAAATCCAGGGTTGCTGTATATGGCCACCACGGCCATGACCGAGCCACTCTTTTTAGCCGAGATCATCTGGGCGGTACTGTTGATCGTTGAGTTTCAACGGACGCAGCAGAGCAAAGCTCTGTTAGCGGCCGGGCTGGTTCTGGTTTGCGCTGTTTTCACGCGTTACGACGGCTGGATCTTTGCGGCCCTGGCTTGGCTTTTCGCAACCTGGCCGCTGTTGCGCGCCCGCCCGCCGTGGCGAGGCCCTGTAGCCGGCGCGTGGGTGTTGTTCACCGCGATGTTGATTGCCGCTCCTTCGTTATGGCTGGCCTACAACGCAAAGCAATTTGGTGATCCGCTGGACTTTGTCCGCGGCCCCTATTCGGCTCGCGCGATTGAAGCCCGAACTACTCCTCCCGGTTCTCCGCCTCGTCCGGGTATCCATAACATGCACGACTCCGCGTTCTATTTCCTTAAGGCTGCGGAACTGGGCGCGGTTCCTGTGGGCTTAGGGAAGCTGCTCTGCTGGCTCAACGCCGCGGGCACGCTGGCGGCACTATGGGCTTTTCGCCGCCGGCAAATC
>CAZSUK010000141.1:0-4811 GCA_964609355.1 uncultured Acidobacteriaceae bacterium
TTCCTGTTCCGCGACAACCAGTTCACCGGAGATGTGAACCTGAGCTGGACCAAAGGCAAGCACTCCACAAAGTACGGCTTTACCTATTATCACTTCGATCTGAATCACTTCCAGCCGACCAGCGGCAGCGGCATCAATAACCCGCGCGGCGGATTCTTCTTCCAGGGTGGCCTGACCGTCGGACCGGGGGACGTGCGTTCCAAGGGAGCGGCCAACACCATCTATAACTACAACAGCCTGGCAGACTATCTGCTGGGTCTGCCCAACAACGGCACCGGTGAAGCCGTCACCACCGCACATCAGATTGCGGCTCGGCTCGACGCCTCAAGAAACTTTGCCTGGATCGCGCGCAAGCTTGACCCGGCGATGATCGAGCGCGTAAAAGCGCTCAATCTCAAGGGAGTCTATTTCCAAAAGGAATTCAAACGCTACTACCCCAACAGCCAACTCGCCGCCCAGGTCCTGGGTTACGTCGGCACCGATGACAACGGTCTGGGAGGAATCGAGCGCAAGTACGACCGCGATCTTCACGGGGTTCCGGGACGCATGCTGACCGCACTCGATGCTCGCCGCCACGTACTTGGAAGTCAGGAGCGCGAACCTGACCCCGGGCAAAATCTGGTGCTCACGATCGACGAAAACATTCAGTTCATGGCCGAACGCGCTCTCGATTCCGCGCTCGCCCGCACGCATGCTCTGAATGGAACCGTGGTGGTTCAGGATCCGCAAACCGGTCAAATTCTTGCCCTGGCCATTCGCCCCACCTTTAATCCCAACGATTTTCGTCACGCCACCACCAGTCTGCTGAAGAACCACGCTGTCAGCGATGTCTACGAGCCCGGTTCCACCTTCAAACTGGTGACCTACTCGGCAGCCCTGGAACAGAAGGTCACCAATCCCAACGAACTGATCGACTGCCAGGGAGGAAAAATCGAGCTGGCGGGAAGAGTCATTCACGACAGCCACCCCAACTACGTGCTGACTGCAACCCAGGCGTTGGAGGAGTCGAGCGACGTGGCGGCAGTCAAGCTGGGGCTACGGCTGGGCCCGCAAAAATTCGAGCAATACATTCATGACTTCGGTTTTGGTGCGCGCAGTAACGTTGAGTTGCCGGCAGAGACGCGAGGCTTGCTCCGGCCGGCCCGCCGCTGGTCCGGATCGAGCATTGGTTCGATCGCCATGGGGCAGGAGATTGCGGTAACGCCTATCCAGTTAGTCACCATGGTTTCCACGATTGCCAACGGCGGCGTATACCTCCCTCCTCACATCCTTATGCAGCAGGGTGATCGGGCCTCGGGAAAACTCAAGGCGGCTGCCTTTCATCCCCAGAGAGAACTGCCCGATCCGTTGCCCCCCGGTGCGCACCGCGTGATCTCCACCATGACTGCCGCCCAGATGCGCAAGATGATGGAAGGCGTGGTGATGTTTGGAACGGCCAAGGGTGACGCCTCGCTCAACGGCTACACTTCCGGGGGCAAGACGGGCACCGCGCAAAAAATCGACGTGCTGACTCACCGCTACTCGAAGACCAAATATGTGGCTTCCTTCGTCGGCATCGCGCCGGTCAACAATCCGGCAATCAGCGTAGCGGTAGTTATCGATTCTCCCGAAGGGAATCATTTTGGCAATGTCAACGCAGGGCCTGTCTTCCGCGAAGTAGCGCAGGAAGTCCTCGAGTATCTCGGTGTGCCCCACGACACGAATCTGGCCGCGCAGTCTGAAGAGGTCAAAAAGTCCGCGTCACCCCAGATGGAAGAAGCACCACCAGAACAGACAGGCGATCTCGATGCACTCTTTGCGGAAGTGAACAATCTGCCCGCGGATGATCCGCTTCGCGGGAACGCCGGCGGTCCGCAGCCAGTCCCCTCCGCTGCAAGTGAGCTCATCGCCGGTGTGCCGCAGGTGGCGCAAGCCGCGCCCCCACCCGTCGCGCCCCCGCCTAAGCCTGCCATCCCGGTGCCTGCTACGGAAGCAAAGAAAGATACGCCTTCGTTTGCCGCAACCGTGGCAGCCGCTCAACAACCTCACGTTGCTGCTCACGGCATCGTGGTCAACGCCGCCAATCGGGTTGGTGTTCCCTCATTTCTGGGTGAGCCGTTGCGAGTGGCTGTGGAGACGGCCGGAACCGCCGGCTTGGCGCTGCAGATTGTTGGCAGCGGCATTGCCAGGGAACAGGTGCCCGCCCCGGGGAGCATGGTCCCGCCCGGGACTGAGATCGTGGTGCGTTTCACGCGTTAACGATTAAACTGTCACCCATGGGTCGCGAAGCCACATGCCGCTGCAAGTGGGGCGCTGAAGAGGCTGACTGCAAAGTGCTCCTTGAAACCGGCGAGCTAATCCTCCGCCTGGGTATGCGCCGCCGGGTGCCGTGGGCTGAGATGTCTGCCGTATCGGTTCTCGATAGTAAATTGCACTTCAAAGTTGGACCGGATCGTGTGGAGCTGAACCTCGGTCCAGAGGTAGCTCAGCGTTGGGCAAAAGTCATTGCCTCCCCACTCCCCACTCTGGCTCATAAACTCTGTATCTCCACCACCACGAAACTATTCGTTATCGGCAATGTGAGAAGCGAAGAGTTAAAGGCAGCCATCGCCGAAGGGTCGCTATCCAGAGAGAAAGATGCTGACCTGATACTGATCTGTGTCAATTCACAATTGGAACTAGATCGTTACCTGGCGGGCAGGACTTATAGTAAGCCGCTATGGATCATCTATCCCAAAGGGTCGACCAGCGGGGTGAAAGAATCGGCCGTGCGAATGCTTCTTCGTAGCCAGGGGTTCATCGACACGAAGGTAGCGTCGGTATCAGCCAATCTGACAGCGCTTCGTTTCGTGAGTCGCCCCAGCCGTTAGCCGCAACCTCCCTAGACGAGTGCCCATGGAGCTGGAAGTTGTTCTGCATGGAGTCGATTTCATCCGCCGCACCGGCCCTACCACTGAAGTGAGCGGGGTCGAGTATGACTCGCGCCGAGTGCAGCCAGGCTCGCTATTTGTAGCCTTTCGCGGTGGCACCACGGACGGCAATCGCTACCTACCCCAGGCGGTCGCTCAGGGTGCACGAGCGATTATGACTGACTCAGCTGCTGGTTTCTCCGCAGCCACAGCGTATCCGGACTTGGCGGTGATCGAAGTGGCGCAAGGCCGCCCTGCGCTCGCCGCGATTGCTGCAAATTTCTTCGCTCATCCCCAGGCCCAGCTCAAGCTCAGCGGCGTCACCGGAACCAACGGCAAAACCACGACAGCATTTCTGCTGGAAGCGATGCTGCGCCATCAGGGCCGCAAAACCATCCTTGCCGGGACCATCGAGTACCACGCAGCCGGCAGAATCTTTCCCGCCCCCCACACCACACCCGAATCACGCGACCTGCTGGAATTATTTCGCGAAGGCGTCGACGGCGGCGCCACCGAAGCGGTCATGGAAGTTTCTTCCCACGCTCTCGACCAGCAACGCACTGCCGGCCTCGCCTTCGACGTGGCCATCTTCACCAACCTCACTCGCGACCATCTCGACTACCACCGCACGATGGAGGAATACTTTGCCGCCAAACGCAAACTATTCGAGAGCTCTCCGCGGGTCGCGATCCTTAATGTGGACGACCCCTACGGAGTCCGCTTAAAAGCCGAATCTTCGGGCTCGCTCGTCTACACCTACGGCCTGCAGCAGGGCGACTTCCACGCCGACAAACTCCACCTGGAGCCGGCCGGTATGAGCTTCACCATGGTCACCCCGCAGGGAGAAGTCCCACTCGCCACCCGGCTCACCGGTAAAATCAACGTCTACAACCTACTGGCTGCAAGCGCGGCGGCCATGGCCCGTGGACTCTCTTTAGAGGAAGTTGCTCAGGGCGCAGCGTCGCTGGACTACGTCCCCGGCCGTTTTCAGTCCGTAGATTGCGGGCAGAATTTTGCTGTAGTGGTGGATTACGCCCACACCGACGACGCCTTGCGGAATATCATCGCCGTGGCGCGCGAGTTCGTTGACAAGGGGGGCGGCCGGGTGATCACCATGTTCGGCTGTGGCGGTGATCGTGATCGCACCAAGCGTCCGTTAATGGGGCGTGCAGCTGGTGCGGCCAGCGACGTGGTGGTGGTTACGTCGGACAATCCGCGCTCAGAAGAGCCTATGGCGATCATCGACCAGGTGGTTCCCGGTCTGAGCGGCACTTCGGCCACGGTCATCGTCGAACCAGATCGTCATCGCGCCATCGAAATGTCCATCGCGCAGGCACGAGAAGGTGACCTGGTGCTTCTGGCCGGCAAAGGACACGAAAAAACTCAGACCATCGCCGGCCGGGTGATACCGTTCGATGATGTGGCTATCGCAAGGCAGGTACTGCGGGCCCAGGAAAAGAGCCGATGAAGTTACAACTGCAAGACATCGCGACCTGGATGGGAGCCGAACTCAGGCTGCGCGAAGGCGACCCGCCCCAGGAACTGGCAACGGGGTATTCCATCGACACCCGCACGCTTTCGCCGGGTGATCTTTTCTTCGCCGTCCGCGGGGAGCGCTACGATGCGCACTCTTTCGTCCCGGTTGCGTTTGAGCGAGGGGCTCGCGCAGTGGTTGTGGCCCGCAGCAAGGTAACGGATTTTCTCGAACTGGCGCGTACCCATAGCCTGCTGATTGTCGACGATCCGCTGGTCGCCCTGCAGACCCTGGCCGCCGCGGTGCGCCGGCACTGGAACAAGCGCATCATCGGCGTCACCGGCAGCGCCGGCAAAACCACGACCAAGGAAGCCGTGGCAGAAGTGCTCGGAACGCGCTTCAACGTACTCAGGTCCAAAGGGAACCTGAATAATGCTTTCGGCTTGCCA
>CAZSUK010000142.1:0-9255 GCA_964609355.1 uncultured Acidobacteriaceae bacterium
CGAAAACCGATTATTTCTTTTTGCGCTCTTTCACCAGCTAGTTACAAAACCGTCCTGTCCAGGTTCTGTGTACGCAACAGCCCGCAGGTCCGTCGCTGCACCAAACGGTAGGAACAACAGCGACCGCGTGTTTCGTCGAACCGGCTTCAGTGTGTGCTGTTTTTATTGCCGCCCTGCCGCTGAAGGACCTCGCTCACTGCGACGAGACGCCTTTCTTCCAACGAGAGATAAGCGGCCTCCATCAGAGCCATGGTGCCCAGATTGTCCCGCCCGCTGATCTCCGGCTCCGTTCCCCGGGCGAGACTGTCCAGCAGTTGCCCCATCGTTCCCTCGAACGCATCCGGAAACCAGACTTCTTTCCAACGCGGCGACAGCACATACCCCGGCTGGCTTTTGGTCGTGAAATTGATGGTGCTAGGTTGAACGTTAGGATAACTGGGCCATCCCACTGTACCCTGCGCGACGCCATCGGTGCCTTCCACACGCCAGCGGATGTACCAGTCCTTCACCACGGAGTCGGGGCCGGCCCAAACATCGTCCCATGCAGCCGCGAGAAGTCCATTGGTGTATTCAAGATTGTAGAGACAAATTCCATCCGCGTGCCTGGATCGGATGCGAGGATCCCTGCGTGCGCTCACGAAAATGCTTTCAGGGTCGCCAAACAGAAAGCGGAAGCAGTCCAGGTGATGAATGCTGACATTCAGCAATGACAAACGGTTGTAGCCGGTAAGCCAGTCCTGCCAATGCGGCACTGCGCGCATTTCGATCGTTGCCAGCACGGGTTCCCCTAGCTCGCCCCGGAGCAAGAGCGTTTTGAGCGCACGGATCGACTGGTCGTACCGCATATTCTGGTTTACCGCGAGCTTCACCCCGGCAGCCTGGCAAAGGCGGACAATCTCCTGTGCGTCACCCAATGTGACTGCCAGCGGCTTTTGGCAAAGGATGCCGCGGATGTGGTCCGAATGCGTCACCGCCTCTTTGACGATTTTTAGCTGCTGATCCGGAGGCACAGCAATGTCGAGTATCTCGATCGCCGGGTCCTCTAACAGAGCAGAAATCGACTCGTAGGCACGCGGGATTCCCCTGCGGTGAGCCACTTCCTGAGCAACTTCAGCCGACCGTGAAGCGATCCCCACAACATGGAAACCAGCATTGCGATAGGCGACCAGTTGAATGTCGCGCACGATGAAACCGGCGCCGACTACTCCAATGTTGAAGTCTGTGCGTAGCGGAGCGGGCGGTTTGTAGGCAAGATCGAAATCGTATGGCATAGTTTGCTTTCTCGAGTGTGTAATCGAGCCTGAGTATTTCATGAAGCGATTCATATCCTAAAGCCATAATGACGGTGTGTGGTTGAGGCTTGTCCGGCCTGTCTACTGCAGAGATTGGGAAGCCATTCCCACGGAGGGCGTGGATGGAATGCCGACGGGCTATACGTAGCGTGGGTGCCTTGCTGCTCGGGTTTGTCGTTCTAACGTCAGCGGCGAATGGCCAGGCCGATTGGTCATGGCAGACTCATGAGTATTCGTTCCACTGGGATCTGCGTGCCGATCACGCGCAATTGGTGCAGGCTGGAAACGGGCAACGCGTCTTCTCCGGACCGCTCCTCCCAGGCTTCTGGCTGAAGTTGCCGAGCGGCGAACGACGCTTCGTCAAGGCTCAGTTTGACGCTGCCTCCGCCCCGCCCGGTCCCTCCGGTGGAAGCATCGGGCTACTCTTACCGGGGCTTGGCCGCGGCACCTTGCGCTTCGACGCCGAAGCCTGGGGTATCCGGTTTCAAGAACTGCGTGTGACCTGGAATGGCGCGCCGCCAGCGATTATCGGCCTCTACTTCGGGTCGGCTCCTCTCACAGAGGAAGAGCGAACGATTGTGCCCTCACTCGATCTTCCATTCTGGCCTCGATGGAGCGCCGAGGGTTACTGCGTGCCCAGCGCGAAAGGCGGTCCGGTGCAGAGTTTCTTCCGCAACTGGGACCTGGGGCAAGCTACGCTCCCGCTGGGGAGCTTCGGGCCTTCTCTCGGGACGCCGTATTCCGCGGCATTCCCACGGCCACTGTTCAGCGCTGCTCTGGGCGGCCACGACGGTTGGATCGCCTTCGGGCCTGGAT
The DNA here is from genome assembly GCA_964609355.1 of uncultured Acidobacteriaceae bacterium. GTDB lineage: Bacteria > Acidobacteriota > Terriglobia > Terriglobales > Acidobacteriaceae > PALSA-350. The sequence continues at coordinate 2,109 of CAZSUK010000142.1, forward strand.
CCATCCCGGATGCCGCTTTGACGTTCGAAATTCGCGCAACAACCGGCGCGCTGCATTATCTCTACCGGGAGGATTTGTGGGGCGCCTCGCAAAATCGTACAAGAGTCTGGTCTGAACCGCTTCGGCTCGCCTGGGCTCCGACAGCCTGGGACGCCTTCCGTGAACTCTTCGCGACCTTCGAACCGCAAAAAACGGTGTCGCCCATCCATCAGCAAGCGAACTGGAACACCTGGGGTAACTTCAAGAATCGGCATTATGACCTGCGGCTGGAGGCAGATCAGGCTGCTGCTTTCGGCTCCCAGGTGCTGGTGATCGATGAGGGTTGGGAGACCATGGACGGCAGTGGGATTGCAAATGCCGAACGCTTCCCGAAATTCGCGGCTGATCTTCAATACATACGCAGCAAGGGGTTGGCGCCGGGTTTCTGGCTGACTGCCGGGTGGGTGACCGATCCCGGCGCGGCTGGGCTGACTGCGAAAGACCTGCTCTTGGGAGCCGACAAACGCCCGAGACGCGCATCGTGGAACATGGCTGTGGACTCAGGGGGTGTCCAGCATTACTGCCTTGATCCGAGTTCGCCCCGTACGCGCGACTTCCTCCGTCATCGGACTATGCAGATGATGCGCGCGTTCAATCCGCAGCTGCTCAAGCTGGACTTCGGTTACGGGCTACCGAATCCCGACGTCTCGGCGCCGCGCAACCCGGAGTTTCGCGGGGAACGGCTTCCTTACGAGTTGATGCGCATCATCGTCGATGCAGCTCGCGAGGTGAAGCCGGACGTCACCATTCAGTATTACGGCATTCATCCCTTGATGCGGCCCGTTACCGACATGGTCGCGCTCGACGATCTCGGGGACGCAGGTGGATACGAGGTAGAGGCTCACGGCGAATGGTCGATCTGGTCGGCACTCGCGGCCGCTCAGGGAAGCGCGATCATGGCGTCTAGCGGTTATGACTGGACGGCAGATACCGAAGTATTGCTCGATACTGCCATCATTGGTGCTCCCGGTTCCGTCCTGCCGTTGCCACACTCAGGACAGCCGGTCCTGCCTGACGCCTGGATCGCTCATCGTCAGGCTCTCGCACGATGGTACCGCCGCAGCACAGGATGGAAACCTCTCTGGCTCAATTCGGACCGAGGCTCGATCGGGCATGAACCTGCCGTCCGATGCCTTGGACGCATCGAAGAAATCGAAGGGAGTGACCGTTTGACCGCGGTCGCCCTCGGCTCGCAGAAACCCGAGGGTGAGCAGGCAATGGCACTGCGTGGAATTCGCTGGCAAGGACGATGGGCCCTCATCTCGCAGGACAACGCGGACATTTTTGCGACCCGGAAACTGGCTCTCATCCCATTCGACACCGGCTTCCTGGATATTCCGTTGGAGTTCCGTCCATCACGTGTTATCGCGGTACATGCCGACCGCGAAGAGGTAATCACCGATTGGACCTTCGTGGAGGGGAGGCTTCATATTGAAACCTCTCCCGACCGTGCCGCACTGTTGGGTTTCTTAATAATCAACAATCAATGAGAGGCAAACCCGGCGTGTTGCACGCTGCCCATAACCCATGTCAAACGCGGATGACAGGCAGTGCCTCTTTTCTCATGCACTTTCGACACCTTGAGAAATAAGTGATCCCGTTGGTTGACGTTCGGCATCAACATCATGGCTTTCGATCTCATTGGAAACGCAAAGGAGGAAAGAACATGGCAAATGTAACGGATGAAGTCCAAACCGCCGACGCCAGTCAGGCGAACGTCGCGAGAGTAGACATGAAGTTTGAAATCGTCGTTATCCCCGTCTCCGATGTCGACCGTGCGAAGGAGTTCTACAGCAGCCTCGGCTGGCGGCTCGACGCCGACTACGATAGCGGCAAAGACTTTCGCGTAATTCAGTTCACGCCGCCTGGCTCCGGATGCTCGGTCATCTTCGGCAAGAACGTCACCGCGGCGGCTCCCGGCTCCGCGCAGGGCCTCTATTTGATCGTCACTGACATCGTGGCTGCCCGCAACAATCTGCTTCGTCGCGGCGTTAAGGTCAGCGAGGTGTTCCACGGCGCCGGCGACACGTACGCTGGCCCGGACGAACCCTACCTGTTTGGGCGCATCCGGGTCAACGGTCCTGATGCCGAGCATCGCAGCTACCGCTCGTTCGCCTCGTTTAGCGATCCGGACGGGAACGGCTGGCTGTTCCAGGAAATCACGACGCGGCTGCCAGGTCGCATCGACGCCACAGAAACGGCTTTCGCATCGGCAACCGACCTGGCGAGCGCGTTTCGGCGAGCGGAGGCCGCCCACGGCGAGCACGAAAAGCGCACCGGGCAGCGCGACGCGAATTGGGCAGACTGGTACGCCGCCTACATGGTTGCGGAACAGCATGGCAAAGAGTTGCCTCAATGAACGGCCAGGACCGTGATTGTCCGAAGCCGCGGCACGCGCCGGCGTGCACCGTATCCGTGTGCTCGCCAGGGAGGGCCTGAGAGCGGCATTTCGATGCAATCATCATCGCGACCGGACAGGCAGGCCCGTCCCTGCCTGCACGGTTTGCTACCGCTGGCATGGCCAAGGCGATGAACGCGCAGATAGGAACCGCGTGAAAGCACCTGAAATTTCAGAACGGCATCCATCAGCTCATCGTCATGGGACTCATTGCACACGCTTGTGTGGAGTTGACTGTTCGTTATGCCGCGGAGAATGGCTACGAGGTCACAATAGTGAGAGACGCGATTGCCGATTACTCGGATGAAGAGATGCATACAGTTCTTGACATCAATATTGCAAACTACGCCGATGCAGTTGTGACCACAAACGAACTCATCGAATCGATTTCTTCTTTCTAGGCCTCGGAAATCGGTTCGCGCGCGGATGCCCTCATAAGCGGGCTTTGGCAGTTGTGTACAAAGTCATTCAGGCCATTTCCTTACTTGAGGTACGCCCTGACAAGGTCGATCAGGTCTTCTGCAAGCTCGTCCGGGGGAGCGGAGCTCTTATCGGAGGAGAGGAGGTGCAGACGAATGTGGTCTTCGAGCACTTCGGCCATGAGACTGTTGATGCCGCCGCGCACGTTGGCCAGGAGCATGAGAATGTCCGCGCAGTCATCATCGTTGGTGAGGGAGCGCTCGATCGAATCGACCTGTCCGCGAATCCGTTTAATGCGAGCAACCAGCTTCTGTTTTTCCTTTTCGAGATGCGACATGTTTTCCTTGACTATACCCTAGGGGGATATGGTACAACCGCTAAGTGGAGATTCTTATCTCCCGCAGGAGAAAGTAGAACAACCTATGAGCATGGAATCCGCACAAGAACCTCCAAGTACCCGGAGGTCTTTCCTGTGTTGCGATGAGCGCTCCGGAAGCCGCCTCTAGCGCCCGCTAAAGACGGCTCCTCACCGCTCATCACAGCATACGACCTGTGAAGTGAGCGCGTGAGCCGATAGTTCAAGACTCGCCCCTCCCCAACCGATGGTTCGTGCCGTTGCGCCGATCTGCGCCCTGCAGGCGTTGGCTCGGTCGCGCCTGCTCGCTCCAAAAAGGGGGAACCAATGAACAACAAACTCCTTTCGATCCGGAAGACTGGTCGTGTGACCTGCGCCTGGGTTCCTACGGGCGATATACGGACACCACTCGCGTGCGTGTGGCTCGAAGCAGAGACTCCCCGCCCTGCTTCCGCCAGATCATCCGCTTCCAATGATGAATCTGGGGGGCAGCGCCTGTGCGCGTAGAGGAACCCCAACTCGACTCGACCGCAACGCCGGCCTCCACTGGCGTTGTGGTCCACCGCGCCTGGCAAAAACATGTCGTCACCTTCCTGATGGTTTTTGGCCCCGGCCTGATCGTTATGGAGGCCGATAACGATGCTGGAGCGGTCTCAACCTACATGCAGGCCGGCAGCCAGTACGGCCTGCATCTGCTGTGGCTTTTGGTTGTTTTGCTACCCATCTGCTACTTCGTGCAGGAGATGGTGGCGCGGCTGGGGATTGCCACCGGCAAGGGTCACGCTGCCATGATCTATGAACGCTTCGGCAGATGGTGGGGGCACTTCTCGCTCATCGATTTGCTGGCAGTCAACTTTCTCACCCTCATCACTGAGTTTGCTGCCATCTCCCTTGCGCTCAGTACGCTCGGGTTGAGCCCCTACGTGTCGGTGCCGGTATCGGCTCTTGGTCTGACGCTGATGGTAGTCTCCGGAAGCTACCTGCGCTGGGAGCGCATGGTCATCGTGCTCTGTCTGATAGATCTGACCTGGTTTGGGCTGGCTTACGTCGTGCATCCCGATTGGGCGGCTGTCGCACACAACACCATAGTGCCCACTCTGCCTTTCAGTGGCATCACCAGCGGCCTCGTGTTTCTTGTTATCGCGATCGTGGGTACAACAATCGCCCCGTGGCAGCTTTTCTTCCAGCAGAGTTGTGTGGCGGAAAAGCGGCTTCGCTTCTCCGATTTGAAATGGGCGCGGCTGGATACGTTGATCGGCGCAACCTTCACCGTCTGCGTAGCCGGCGCCATGATGCTCGTCGGAAATTACGGATACCAGCACGGAATTGCCTTCCAGGATCCCGCTCAGTTTGCAGGTGCAATCCTGCCAGCCGCCGGACACTTTGTCCGTAACGGCATCCTGTTGTTGATGGTGAACTCTGCTGTCCTGGGCACTACGGCCATCTCGCTTGCCAGTGCCTGGGCATACGGTGAGGTGAAGGGCTGGGAACACTCTCTCCACAAGAAGCTGTGGGAAGCGCCCGGTTTCTACGCAACCTACATTGCGTGTGTCGGCGCGGCTGCAGCGATTGTCCTGATCCCGCATCTGCCTCTGCAACTGGTCATCATCAGCGTACAGGTTTTCGCCGGATTGATCCTTCCCTCCGCCATCATCTTTCTCCAACTACTGCTCAATGATCACGCGTTGCTCGGTGATCGCTGGGTCAACCGTCCATGGAATAACTGGATCAACTGGACCATCATCGTCGTTCTATTCGCCCTGTCGCTCCTATTGGCGGCACAGGTCATGCTACCGAAGTTATTCGCCTGAAGGCGCGAGGTGATTTATGCCATGCATGCAGAACTCCTGCCAGCCTGAGTACTTCCGTGTTGTCCACCCGCTCGAGGATGCCCGGGAGCAAAAATGCGTCAGCGAAGGTCTTGGTCAGATTGCGATGACGCCAAGCGTTCGCCTGTCTCTCAAGATCTTACGCGGCTATCTGTTTCTGATTACCGCGATGTTGCTCTATCACGTGCTTGATCTCGCGGGTGCGCTCAAGCACTTCAATCTCTGAAGTGAGGTATCGATGGAAGAAATCGAATTAGGCGAGCCTCCGCGAGCCGGAGGCAGCTCCAGGTAGACCACGCCGGCCCATGCAGTACGCTCGCACTTGTCGCCCGGAGAGCCGCAGCACAAGAGCGAGCTCCGTCCCCTACGAGTTCCTCATTAAACAGCATTCGCAACTCACGGCGAATGCACGAGTCCACTGGCGGACCGCATGAGCCGTCTGCCCAGAACGCTCGTGGTGGGTCCAGCGTTTAGCCGGGCACACTGCATTGGAGAAGAGACATGGAACACCGCAGACTTTTGGACGACGCATGGAGCTACAACGCAAACCTCCGGGCAGAAGATGGCTCTCGAATACCGGATCGAATGAGCGCATTTCGCGAGTTCATCCTCATTCCCATCGGATTTGTGTTTACCACTCTCATGATAATTCTTCTCATCACTTGTTCCGCGTTCGGCCAGGCTGGGAGCGGCAGGATCGCTGGATCGGTAAAGGATGCAACTGGTGCTGTGATCCTAGGTAGCAATGTGACTCTGCGAAATACGGCGACTAGAGTAACTCAGACCACGACCAGCAATGCGGAGGGGATATTCAACTTCCCGGTTGTGGCCATCGGGCAATACGAGCTCGACGTGACAGCAAACGACTTCAACCCGTACCGTCAGACAACCAGTCTGAAAGTCGACGTCAACACCGCGCTGATGCTGGATGTCGTTATGCACGTCGTGGATACGAACGAGACTGTCACCGTCACTGAGAATACAGCGGAGGTTCAGACCGCAGACACTCAGATCGGCCAGACGATCGAGAGCAAGCAGGTCGTCGACATCCCGCTCAACGGCCGCAGCTACACCGACCTGCTTGCCGTGCAGGCAGGTGTCTCGCCTGTGACCACCAGCGGGGCCGGTAACACCAGTTCCGGCGGAGGCTTCGGAACCGTGCCCGCGGCTGGGGAGACGAACACAGGTCAGTTCTCCATCCACGGCCAGCGCGAGTCAGATAACGCCTTCTATCTCAACGGCGTGAGCGTGCAGGAAACGATCGGCCAGCAGGCGGGCATAATCCCGAACCTCGATTCAATCGCTGAGTTTCGCATTCTTTCCAGCAATGTCGACGCCGAATACGGCAGCTTCACCGGCGGCATCATCAACGTCGTTACCAAATCAGGCACGAACGCCTTCCATGGCAACGTCTTCGAGTTCTTCCGCAACACGCACCTCGATGCGCGGAACTACTTTTCTCCGGAGCGCGCCGTCTTCCATCAGAACCAGTATGGAGGGACTTTGGGCGGCCCGATGCGCAAGGACAGGATCTTCTTCTTCGCCGACTATCAGGGCCAGCGCTACATTCAAGGGATTGAAACTGGCTTTGTCAGCGTGCCCTCCATGGCAAACCGAAACGGCGACTTCGGATCGGCTGCAGCCTTCACCGGTAAGGTCAATGGACCTTACCTCGCACAGGTCCTGAGCCAGCGCCTCGGCTACCAGGTCACCCAAGGCGAGGCGTTCGCGCAAGTCTTCCCTAACGGCGTAATTCCCATGCGCGCCTGGGGAACGGCACCCCAGCACATGCTGCAGTACATCCCGCTGCCCAATGTTGGGTTGGACCAGTTTTCAAGTGGAGCCTACAGCCGCCGCATTAATGACACTAAGGCCGCCGGCCGGCTCGACTTCAACTCCACGGGCTACGGCACGTCGTCGATCTATTACTTCAACGATCGTTACAATCTCGATGATCCATATCCAAGCGGCCTCGGCGGCGCCACGCTCCCAGGCAATGGCTTCGCCTACGATGCGGCCTCATTCGGCATCGACCAGACGTTGGTCTTCAGCAACATTCACACCTTTGGCGCAAGGACAGTCAACGAGGCGCGCTTCGGTATTACC
>CAZSUK010000143.1:0-5875 GCA_964609355.1 uncultured Acidobacteriaceae bacterium
GTCGAAGACCTACGACCGGGACCTGGGCGATGTGCTTGATCTGCAGACCGAGATCGCGACTGCCGTCTCCGAGGCCCTCAAGGTGACACTGCTCGGCGATGTCGCCGCGAGGATCGAGCTCGGCGGCACTCACAATCCCGCCGCTTTCGACTCGTACCTGCGCGCGTCCAGGGCGTATGCCTCGAGACACGAAGCCAAGTCCGTACCCACTGCGATCGCAGCATATACGCAGGCCATCGACCTGGACCCGAACTATGCGCTCGCGTTCGCCGGGCGGTCGCGCGCGTTCGCCACGTACGCCGGGGAGGTGGCGGAGGGAGCCGAGGTCCATGAGAGCTTTATAAAGGCCGAGGCGGATGCGAAGCGGGCGATCGAGCTCGCCCCGGACCTGGCGGCGGGGCACATGGCGCTGGCGCGTGTCTTTCAGACCGGAACACTCGACTTCGCCCGGGCGCGCGAGGAATACGAGCGGGCCGAGGTGCTTGCGCCCGGCAACGCGACGGTGCTGAGCGCGAGCGCGGGGTTTGACGCCATCATGGGACACTCAGGCGCCGGGATTGCGGCGCTCCGTCGCGCGGTCGTGCTGGATCCTCTTTCCAGCACCCCCTATGGCGCCCTCGGCGAGGCGCTATACGCAGCGCGGCGCTATGGTGAGGCGGCAACGGTCTTTTCACAGGGCATCAATGTCGACCCCAACTTCAAGCTGACCTACGCGTTTCGCGGGCTCGCTCTCTATGGGCTGGGAGACCTCGAGAAAGCGCGCGCCTCGTGCGAGAGCCAGCGGGACGACTGGCTCAGTCAGGTGTGTCTGGCGGTTGTGTACAACAAGCTGGGCCGACGCGGGGACGCGGAAGCTGTACTCGCCAAGCTCAAGGCGACGCAGGGCGATGACGCGGCCTACCAGTACGCGCAGATCTACGCACAGTGGGGTGCACGCCCCAAGGCACTCGAGTGGCTCGACAAGGCGATGAGCGTGCGCGATCCGGGCCTGGAGTTCCTAAAGGCCGATCCGCTCTTTGATCCGCTGCGTAAGGAGCTGCGCTTCCAGGCGATTGAGCAGGAGTTGAAGTTTCCGTATTGACTCGGGTGAGATCCGGAGCGTTTGACCCCTTTGGGCCGCCTGCCGACGGATTGGCCGATACCGCCTCAGATAGCTGGAAGCTCGGACTACCTGAACTTATAGCTGAAGCGCAAACCGATGGTCCGGGGACGACTCACCGTTATGGCTTTGTACCACTGCCAATAGTTCGCATACAGTTGCGCACGCGTGTCGGTCAGGTTCTCTCCGTAGACTTGCACGAGCCATGGGTCCTTTGCGACACCGAGCGCCCCGTCATAAGTTGTGAAAGGCGGCAGTTCATAAGCCGTGGAGTTGCCCTGCAAGTCATGCGGCAGCTGATTGGTCGTAGCGAGGGAATGTGACTGATGCACCGCGTCGATCTGAGCGAACGGGGTATAACCGTTGATCGCGAACTCGTAACGCGCGCGGATGTTGCCCTGAAAGGGGGGCGCCCCGGCGAGGGGGCTGCCGAGTGCGCCGCCCGGATTCGGAATGTGAAGCGCGCTGAAGTCAATCGGAGTGCCGTCCCGCCACAGGAGTGTCGCCTCCTTGACCAACTCGCCCCGATTCCAGGCCGCGCCCGCCTCGAGGGTGAGCCCGGTCGCAACGCGCGCCACGCCCGAGGTTTCCACGCCACGCACTCTGTAATTACCACCGTTGAGGATCACGCGCTCGGTGATGATACCGCTGGCAGCTCCATCGATCTGTACGTGGTTCCAGTTCTCCTGATAGATCGCGCCGTTCCATTGGATGCTCCGGTCCATCCACATCGTCTTCCAGCCGAGTTCATTGTTGGCAAGGCTGTCGGGCGCAAAGGCCAGAGGCGATACCCAGCCCCCGTGCTCAGTGGCTTGCGGGCCCTTTGTCAGCGGCGAATCGATATCTGCCGGGAACGGTTCTCGATTAAAGCCGCCCGCGCGGAAGCCTTGCGACCAGGTGTAGTACAGCAGCGCATCCTCGGTTACTTTCCAGCTCAGGTTCGCGCGGCTCCGGAAGCCAGAAAACGTTCGGTCAAGGCCCTCCGCATTGATATTGACGAAACCGGAATGATTCAGACACGGATTGGGTACCCCGGAATGATAGACGATCTGGCAACCGCCCATACTCGACACGGTCGAGCCGACTTCCGAGGTATCGGTACCGGAGTAGCGTGTGCCGGCCGTCAAGGTCAGCGTTTTAGGAATGAGCTCGAAGTCGACGGATGCGAAGGCGGCCTTCTGTTGATAACCGCGCGTGATGTCGTTGAAGAAGGCATCGCCCAGCGGCCGGAGGTTCGGGTTGTTCGAGGTCACCGGCGCGGGTACAAAGACCGCGTGAGGTGTGTTGTACGCGACCAGGAATCCGTTCGGCAGCAGCATTGATCCGTTCAGGGTGTAGTAGCCAGTGGGTGGCCCGATCGGATTGAAGTAAGGAAGCGCCGTGAGATAGTACCAGTCGGTCTGCTCCTGAATCCGGTAGTTCTCATAGAATAGGCCACCGATGCCGCGGAGCCGCCAATCATCGGGTGTGCTCACGCGCAGCTCATGGCTTTGGTGAGTGTTGCGCTCCCGATCATGCCAGGTCGAGCTGGGCGTGAAACACTGGCCAATCACAGCAGTCTGAGTTGGAAACGCGCACTGATAGTAGTCCGCGAAGATGCCGCGTGCGTAATTCGTGTAGTCCTGCACCTGCTCGACGTTGCGCACCAGATAGGCGCCCGCATAGACCAGTTTCAGCGCACCGGCACGGCCGTCAATGGTGAGCGCGGTATTCTCGAACTTGTCCTTATCGTAGGAGGGATTGTAGAGCTGCACGCTTAAGTCGGGTAGCGGCTGACCGAGCGAATTCGCTGCCATCTCGGCAAAGACGCCATCTGCCTCCATACTCTGATAGGACTGTGCAAGTAGTGCGCTCCAGCCCTCCGTGAATTGGTACAAGGCCTCGACGCGTATGCCTTGATAGGTGACCGGGTTGATGTCATTAGCCACGAGGGCGGCGTTGTTGATCACGACGCTGTTGGCGGGAACGCCCCCGATATAATAACTGCCGAGGTCCGTAGCGGCACGCGCAAAGGTCCCCGGAATGTTATCGATGTAGCCGCCGCGGCGCTCGTTGTAAATCACGCCGCGCACGGCCAGCGTGTCGGCGATCAAGGGAATGTTGATGGTGGCCTCGACATTGCTGCTCTGATCCCCGTGCGCAGTCGTGGCGTAGCCGGCGTTCACCATGGCTTCGGTCACATCGAGTTTCGGTTTGTTCGTGATGTAACGCACGACACCCGCCTCGGCGCCTGCGCCGAACAACGTGCCCTGCGGACCCTCCAGGATCTCGATGCGGTCGAGATCCGCGGCGTAGATGTCAAGATTGCGATCTGGAAGTTGGGCGGATTGCTCGTCGAGGTACACCGCGACGTTCGGGAAAGTGCCGTTGGAACCCGACCCCTGTAATCCTCCGGCGGTCGTCCCTAAGCCGCGCACATAGATGGTGTTCTGACCAGGCCCCACTCCGTGTGCAGTGACGCCGGGCAAGTACTTCACGAAGTCGTCAAACGTCGTGGTGTTGAGCTTGGCAAGCGTCTCCCCGGTCAACACCTGGATCGTCATCGGTACGTTCTGGAGGTCCTCTTCGCGTCGGTTGGCGGTGACAATAATCTCTTGCAGCGCATCTTCGGAGGTGATCTTCGTCGTCGGTTCCCGGGGCGGCGCGACTTCCGCGACTAGAATGCGGATGCTGCGCGGCGTGAGGTACTCGACCTTGAGTCCGGTGCCCTCGAGCATTCGAGTGAGCGCCTCATGAGCGCCGAGTCCCGCAGTAACCGCGTGGGATCTCTGGTCACGCACATCGCCGGAGACATAGAGGAACTGCAATCCGGTCTGGCGGCCGAACGCTGTCAGCGCTTGTGCGAGCGGCTGCGCGGGAATGTCGGCGGCGAGCGCTTTGGGCTCAAACGTCTGAGCCAGCAGCGCCGGAGACTCAAACATCGCAATGGGCGCGCAGATCGATAGACCGCGCAGCACCGCGGACACCACGGTCGCGATACGCGCCGATCGGCGACCTGTCTGGCCTTCCATGCGCATCCGTTCAGGCATCTTGAGGGGCCCGACATCGAAGCATAACGCAGGGCGGGCGAAATTAGGGGGTGTGTGCCGCCATGCCTAGTCTCGCGACACCGTGATCCGCGTCGGCGTCACCTCGACTCGCACTCCCTTGAGGCTTCGCAAAAAAGCAATGAATGTGTCGGGGTCGTTGGTGGCGAACTCCCCGCTGACCGGCAGACTCCGCAACGCGGGTGTCGCGATCACGATCAGTTTCGCGGTGTAGCGATTGTATTCGGCCGCGACACGCTCCAGCGGCTCGTGGTCAAACACGATCTCCTGGCGCAGCCAGGCGGTCGTGCTTTGCACGTCGACCGTAATCGGCACAGCAGGCCACTCTCCCTCGGCCACGCGGACCTGCTGTCCGGCTGCCAGCTCGACAAACCGCGCGGCCTCGGGGTGCCCCACGTTCCTGCCGAGTGTTCCCCGCACCGGGGACGGTCCCACCTCGACCCTGCCTTCGACCACGGTCACCACGGTGGAATTCGGCTCCAGGCGCACATCGAATTGGGTGCCGATATCGACGACCTCAGCCGATCCGGCGAGCACCCGAAATGGGCGATCCGGTTGGTGGGCGACTTCGAAGCCGGCCTGGCCGGCCGTCAGTGTGACGAGCCGTTCGGTCTTGCCGTAGCGAATCGTAACCGCACTATCGGTATTGAGGTGCAGTGCCGAATTGTCCGCCAAACGACGGCTCAGCTGTTCCCCGTGATGTGTCTGAAAGCGTAATTCCGTAATGCTCTCCGCGACCGGCGGCTTCCCGGCGTCCCTCAAGTTCCACCACGACCACATGCCAAGACTCAATACCACGCTCGCCGCCATCGCCACTGCGCCGATAAGCCAGGGCCGCGAAAATCTGGCTCGAACCGCAAGACTATCGCGCGATCCGAGAGCTTGGACGGTGGGTTCCTCCTCGGCGCGTGCGCGCGCGAGAATCGCCTCAAGGGAGTACTGAGGATCGGTGCGGGCTTCGCGAAGATCGCGCGCGATGGCCGACACGCCGAGGAACTCCTCGATGTGCACCGGCGAGGTCTTGAGCCACGCCGCAAGGGCTGCGGAGTCTCGCGCATCCATCGGCCCCTCATCGTTCACGGCGAACCACTCGCCGGCCTGTTCGGCGATCGGGGCTCGGACTTGCTCTTCGCTGGAATTCATTACTTCAACCTAGCGCCGCCATGCGGCGTCGACAGTGACTCAAGCCCTGCGCCACGTACTTCTTCGCCATCTGCGGGGACACCCCGAGGTGCATCGCGATCTCCCGGAAGGAGAGTCCCTGGGTGAAGCGCAGCTCCACCGCGGCGCGGCATTTCGGACGCAACTGCTGCAGAACGACCCCGAGGCGCGCGACCCGCTGCCTCGCATCGAGCTCCCCGTCGAATGCCGGCAGCGTTTCGAGCCGCTCGTGCGGCGGCGCCTCGTCGATGTCGATACCGCGCGATTGCCGACGATCGAGTGCCGCATGCTCTTTGACGAGATTGTTGGCCACCGTATAGAGGTAATGAACGGGATTGCGGATCGCCTCCTGATCGCTGATCCGCAGCATCCGCACGTAGACCTCCTGCGCCAGATCTGCCGCATCAGCTTTCGCGCGGATGCGACGCAGGAAGAACATCTGCAGCGCACCTCGGTGGTCGGCGAACAGCCGCTCGACCAGCGATGGTTTCGGCTCAGCCCCGGCCATGGTGACTCATGAAATTCCCTCTTATCTTCTATATGAGTGCCGAACGTCCGATATGGCAAC
>CAZSUK010000144.1:0-10599 GCA_964609355.1 uncultured Acidobacteriaceae bacterium
GCCTTTCCCGGCGAAACGGTGTTGGGTGTGCGCGCTATTGTTTCGAGTGGGCCCAATTCGTGTTCCCCACGTCCACTGTCATTACCGTGCCGGTGATCTCTTCGCTCCATCACCGAGCAGAAATTCCACTGCCACATGACGCATGGCGTCGAATGAGCTTCCCGGACTCAGCCACCGCCAACGTTGGTACAAAGCGGACCGCTTCTCAAGGGAGGCCGGACTATTTTGCAACATGTTCATAACCGAACGCTCCCGCGCGTCAGCGTCGATGCCGGCGCGCTCGGCGCCTGCAGTAGCGGATGACCGAATTTTTCAGGCGAACGAGTGACGTCCTCTTGTAGACGCCCTCGTCCCCCTGTCGCCCGGTCATCGCACCGGCGAACCCCGATCCCTGGTGCCCGGACTACCGACCCGAGCGGGATCGGTCTACCGACAGAACACCAGCTATAGGATTCTTCGCGCCCAACCCACACTCGTCCTGGTTACGTCCAGAGAAGCCTGCCTGCTCGCGCCACCTCTCCTCAGAACTACTTTGGTTAAGCAACGACTCTCTCGCCTCCGGCTTATGCCGCAGGTACCGTGGCATGGCCGTTTCCGTTGATGGTCTGGATCAAAGCGCGAAGCTCGTTAACGCCTTCAAACAGATCTAACGCCGGATCAGGTGGATTGATCGCCGCCTCAGCCGAGAGAGCCATCAGAAGGCCTTCGGAGTGAGCAATGTCGCAAATACCGTGCACGTCGGTATATTCAAGGTCCGTGGAACCTTGGGCCACTGCAAGATCCGCCAGGTATGACATGAATCTTTGGATGTAGCTTTCAAAGAAGCCCATGGTCAGTACGTTCTGCACTCCCTGCAGACGGCCCAGAAAAAGACGAACCTTGGTCAACCCTTCGCGCACCGCCATGGCGTCTGAGTCGGTGGGGAAAGCATGAGCGGCAATCGCGAACCTCCGCAACATCTCGGGATGACAATCGCCAATTTCTTCCCGTAGGTTGTCAATCAGGATGGGGCGCGCCTCCTCGGACTGGACAGACAGATAGGCTGCCGTCATCCAATAAATGAAGTTACCTTCCAGAACAGCACTGTACCGTGCGATGATCCCACGCCGTTGGCCGGGAGTAAGGTCTTTAGGATCTGGAAGCGCAGCAACCAGACTGTCAATTTCGCTATCAATCCGCGGCTTAATGGATGATAGGTTCTGTAGGTCGGGAGCAACGAGCGAAGTAGTCATATTTGTCCTCTGTGGCGTAAGAGCTGGGTGATGGATCCGGGGATCATTATGGGCAAGTTACAGGGCCCCGTTTCGCAAGGTAACGGCGGGGGGCACGAGCCTTGCCAATTTAATGAAAGGTCGATCACGACGAAGACGTGTCGTTACTCGACACTACGTCGCTTAAATCGGTTATTGCCAGCTGGGGGACAGCGTAATTTACAGCAACCAAGAGAAAATGCAAATAAGTCGACGTTCGTTGTCGATAAGTTTTACAAGGCAAAAGCGTATAAATACTGCCCTAGTCATCACCTTGTTTCGTGACAACTGTGGAAAGAGTAAATGCAAAATCGGTACCCAACAAAAACCTTGGTAACCTTTGCTTAACGTTTTAAGAGAGTTACCTGCAAACCCGAGCTGTGACAATCCGAGGGGAAGAGGGCGACTGGTACGACCGTCTTCATCGAGTATCGCCGTGGACATCAAGAAAGCATCCGCAGCCACGCGCCGCGGTGCTCTGCTTTGCTGTGGCTTTGCTGTCGCTTCGTTTGTCGCAGCAGCGATCGCGGGCTTCTTTGGCGCGATGATTAACAAGTATGCGCCGGTCCAGTGCGGTCACACGACCTATCCTGGCTGGTTTCAGCATCTGTCGGCGCGTGACCATTCTTAGTTATCCCAATTGCACTCGTCGCAACGAACTGCAAACCAGCTTTCGCTTTGATCACCCTACAAAGGTTTCAGCCTGTCGAAGCCATGGCCAGCGTAAACCTCAGCTCCAAAATTGCAAGGACTGCCTCGGCTCGTTCAGCAACTCTGATCTGCTGTAAAGCTCTAGAGTTCGCCCGGAGGCTACGGCTGGCCTCTTTCGTAGCCCGGTACATTCGGCGTGAGCCTGCGCAGAAAAAATTCCCGGATCAGATTATCGGCGGCATGACCTGCAATACTCACCAGGCCATCACCCAGGGTAAGACCCAGCCCGCGGTCTGCCCGGGGATAGTAGAGATTTGCTAAGCCGCCCGCGGCAAAGCTCCCGAGTAAACGCGAGTAATTCGGTTCCGTCCGCCCATCGTCGCCTCGTGTAACGAGTGCCCTTGACACGGCATAGAACACGCGCGAACGAACGGTGCCAGATCCCCTATAAAAGTATCTCGGATCCTGGTGGAGCGCGGACGGCAGAATGGCGCTGCCGATCAACCTTCCGAGCACGTCGTCAGCATAAGCGGCGCCGTATCGCTTGGCGTAGCCATGTGCTCCCTGTCCATAGCAGGGAAAGGCATCTGTTGCCTGCTCGGCGCCAGCGACGATCCCTGTTCCGACAAATTCGACCGGGTCAGCGATCGAGTGGAAGGCCAGGTCAAACTTCTGTTTCGCATCGAGAGGGGCAGCGTCCCAAATATAGCTGCTATAGAAATTTGGCAAGACACCCAGAACCCGCTGGCGCTCAGCAGCTTTCACTTGCTACTGGGCTAACTCTTTCTGCGTGACGACGACCTGCACTTCGGTCGTGGTAGCTGCGATGGCCATCGAGACTGGCGGCAGTTCGCGCCTCTCTCCCACACTTAGGGCAGTATCAGAGATTACAAAAGGCTCCATGCCCGGCGATGTGATTGTAAGCTTGAAGTCCCCCGCGGGAAGCTCGCTAAAGGAGAATTCTCCGTTGCTACCGGAAAGTAATGTGCGTTCCTCTGAGTTGTTGGCGGATGTAAGCGCGATGCGCGCATTTATAAGTGTGCCTCCGTTGGCGTCCAGAACTATTCCAGAGATGCTGGAAGAGGCTTCCGCTCTCGACACCGCCGTTCCGTTAACCCCGGAAGCCAAGGAATTAGGCGCGTCCAGCAGGCCTTTGGCAGGGACAGAAGTGAGGGCCTGTTGTGTTTGCCCGAGCCGTGGTACAGCAAACATCAGCAGAAGGAATGCCGCTTTCAAAAGAAGAGTCCGATCGCACAAGCCCTGACGAGGGTGCTGTTCAGACCATCGCAACGTCAGCATAGGGGGCCTGCAGATCGAACGCTTGCCTGGCAACAAAGCGATTTGAGAATAGTGCACCTCAGAAGTTCACCAAGCCAACCCTCGGTTATCTTAAACCATTAAGACATCTTGACAAGTAAAATCTTAATACGCTAAGACTTAACTGGAGAGGCATTTTCGGCGCCCCGGCTAGCGATGCCAGGCGGCAGTAAACATGAGGGGTGGCCGCCAATTTCAACCAGCACGGCGGACGGTACCCGGATCATGTTCAAACGCAATTGGACGCAAGGGAGAGGATCGCAGACATGCGACTGCACTCAAGCGTATTGGACGCTATGGCTCTCCATCCCGCAGACCGTCGAGGACCATACCTGGACGCGGGTGCTTTCAAATCGAGCAATTCCCTGGCTAAAGATCGGCTCTTGAAGGCTTTCGGCTCGAGCCTGCCCTTACCAGCACAAACCGAACCACAACTGCTGGGCGCATTGTGCCAGGTCTTGCAACTGCCTGGCAGCCTGATGCTGGCACAGCTTGTCTATGACACGGCTTGCGCATACAAGTTGGAAGACGGTCAGGCGCAGGACATGGCCATTGCCATCGAGTATTTTCACAGTGCATCCCTGCTCTTCTATGATCTTCCTTGCATGGACAATGCGGAAGAGCGACGCGGGGCCCTGCGTGTCCACCAGGTTTACGGAGAAGCAGCTGCCATACTCGCCGCCCTGGCCCTGGCCAACCGAGCCTATGCGCTGCTCTGGCATGCGCTTGCAGGCTTTCCGTTGGAGCGGCAATCCGCCGCCCTGAAGTATCTGGAAAAGTGGCTGGGTATTGAAGGTCTGTTAAATGGCCAAAGCCTTGATCTCCACTATGCCAACGTCTCGCAAAGCAAATTTTCTTCTCAACAGGTGGCTCTCAGCAAGACGGTATCTCTTATCAGGGTCTCTCTTCTCTTGCCGGCCTTAGCCACTGGAGCGCCAGCGACCGAACTGCGGATGTTCGAACGTCTCGCAATATTCTGGGGCCTAAGCTATCAAATGCTCGATGAGCTTAAGGATGTTTACCAGAAGCCAAATCAAACCGGTGAAACCGTCGATCGGGAAGCTGGGTTACATCGCCCGAAGGTCGGTTTAGATATTGGCGCCGCGCAATCCCTGCTCCGTATCGAACGGCTCATGCACCTGGGGAACAACGTGGCCGAAAGGCTGGTGCAGCGTGTGCCCGCTCTGTCATTTCTGCAGGAACTTTGTCGTCGCTTTCGCGATGAGGTTGCAGCTTTTGAAGTCGATCGGCCGGCTGCCGGCTTATGATCTTTCTCAAGCTGATCCTCACCAACCTGCTGCGACATCGCGTCCGTACTTTAATAAGCGTCGCCGGAATTGCCTTTAGCGTTGCCGCCATGCTCACCGTGGTCACGATTCTGCAGGGGGCCGTCGCGATGTTCGCGGGCATTCTTTCCAGCGACGGCCAGCTGATTGTTTTTGAGGGCAACGTATCCGACCTATTCTTAAGCAATGTGCCTGATGATGCAGTCAGGCAGCTCGACACATGGCCGATGGTGGACCACGCGGATCCCGTCCTCTTCGGAATCGTGTCGAGTTCCGATCATCCCATCATTACCTGCTTCGGAGTGAGTCCTGCGGATGGGCGAATTCGTAACGCAACCTGGCTTTCCGGCAGTCGCGGGGACTTCGCCAAGAACGACTCCGCGATTGTGCTTGGGCAACGGACCGCTGAGTTCCTAAACGCAAAGGTGGGCGAGCAGGTTCAAATTGGGCACGGTCACTTCGATGTCCTGGCCATTATCAGGACGTCGAATGGGTTTGAAGATGGGGGCGTCTTTATGCCGCTCACCACTGCGCAGAACTTCTTTCACAAACAAGGCGTGTCTTCAGTGGCAACCGTGAAGCTCAAGAATAAAGAGGACTCCGCCGCTTTCAAGCATGCAGTACAAGCGAAATTCCCCAATCTCATCGCCCTCGAAGACGAAGAATTCAACCAGTCGTATTCTCAATTCAAGACCTTGAAAGCGACCGCATGGGCAATTGGCGGATGCGGTCTTCTCCTGGGAGGCCTTGGAGTTGCGAACACAATGATCATGTCGGTGTTTACCAGGATTCGTGAGATCGCTATCCTGCGCCTGAACGGATTCTCGAACGGGCAAATTGCCGGAATAATCCTCGGCGAATCAGGCCTGGTTTCGCTTGCCGGAGCGGCCGCCGGTTTGGTGATTGGTCTGGACGCGATCCTCGCTCTCAAGTTCGTTCCAGCGCTGCATGGCTATGTCGATGCACACGTGAGGTTATATGTAATGGTAGCTGTTGTGGTGCTCGCCTGTATTACAGGTGTTGCGGGAGCGTTATACCCCGCTTTCTATGCCATCCGGGTTCGCGCCTTGGAGGCATTACGTTTCGAATGAATGACGCCGCAGAGTATTCGTCTCCAGCTCAGCTTGCCGTTATTCAAGCCGCCGATGTCTGGAAGAGCTACGACAATGGCAGCATCAAGGTGTTGAATGGAATTCACTTTGGTGCGCATGCGGGCCAGACCGTAGCTCTATGTGGTCCGTCCGGTTGCGGCAAGAGCACGTTGCTCCATCTCGTCGGTGGACTGGACACGCCTGATCGGGGCAGCATTTCGGTGAACGGCGCGCCGCTCCGGTTCGGCAGCGGGTCCTTGCGCCTGCTGCGACATGAAGTAGGATTCGTCTTCCAATTACACAATCTAATTCCCGATCTCACCTTGGAAGAGAACTGCCTTCTGCCAACGGTCGCTGCGGGAACGAATCGGCGTGACGCACGTGAGCGGTTTATGCAACTCGCCGAACGCACCGGATTGGCGCACAGACTGGATCAACCGATCCAGAAACTCTCCGGCGGTGAACGTCAACGCACTGCGCTTTGCCGAGCTTTGATGAATCGGCCAAGAATTCTTCTCGCAGATGAGCCAACCGGTTCGCTCGATGAACGCGCCAGTGAGCAGTTTTTTGAGCTACTGCTGGAACTCGTCGAGATTGAGGGAATAACGTTCGCGATGGCGACCCACGATCGAGCGCTTGCGGTGAGGTGCGACCGCCTGGTGGAGATGCGCGACGGCAGGGTTTACGAAACTGCTAAAGCCTGAACCGGCTTTGGCGGCTGGCGACGTTCATGAATACGGGGGACAGGCCGTGTTTACCAACGCGGCCTAGCACAACCCTGCATGGCTGGTCACTGCCAATCTGGTGGGCTTGCTGCTCGCGACCCTATATTTCCCGCACCGAATCATTGGCTGGCCCGTGGACCAATGGAAGAATAAGGGTCTTCTAGTTAGTGGCGATCGAGGGGAGACAGTCGCTTATAGATGCCCAGTGCCGCCGTGGCAGTTTGTTGGACAGCGGCTTGCTTGCTGTCTCCAGATTTTGCGGACTGTGCTTTGGCGTCGGGATCGACCAGGGTTATGATTTGCGACTTTGCACCTTTGTTCCCGGGAGTAGAAGCATCGCCACGGTGAAGCAGTTCCGGGCCTGAACTACTTTGCGTGCCCGAGTTTCCAGTCTTGGGGCCCGCTTCGAAATCTGTTATGGGTTGATTCGCCTGGTTCTGGCCCAAACTCGCAAGTGCTGAACCCTCGGGCTCTCCTGCCGCAGAGTGAACTCTTCTGCTAGCTCTCGCTCTGGTTGGAATTTCGCGAGGAGCAACGATGACCGCTGCTGACGCAGCCCTGGGGATCAGCGGATGCGCGAAGGAGAGCAATACCGCAAGTGAGGGCAAAACGCCAAGAAATATAGCAGAGATCGTCAACGCAAAAGCTGTACGCACGCAAAGTACCCATCGCGGAGACTTCTTCGAGCCAGACAGGATTGAATGAACGCGCACTGTCAGATGCCCGGCGGATCCGGCGAAATCAATTCCCCAACTGTTAGATTCCTGATTTACGTTCAACCGGGCAAAGCGTAGAAGACACTCGGCGTACTCCACCCGTCGGGAAGGAGACTGAGAAACCACTGCAAGGTCGCAGGCCAATTCCCGGTCGAACTGCATTTTTCTGACACCGTACCAGACTGCCGGATGAAAAAAAAGCAGGCCTCGCGATGCCATAGCAAGTCCATTCCAGATCGCGTCCCGGCGGCGAACGTGGTGCAGTTCGTGGCACAGAATATCTTGCAATTCAGATCGATCCGCTTCTAGGCAACTGTCTGGCAACAGAATAGTCGGCTTTAGCCAGCCGAAGGTGGCGGGAGAGGTAGCCCCTGATAGGACCAGCAACTTCGAACGGCCGGCGCCGAGCATGTTCGCGAGGGATTTAAACCTCTCCGCGATATCTGCCGGCGGCTCGCTGGTGAAATTAAGCACCCAATTTAGGTGACGCCGCTCCTTGAGATGATGAAAGACCAGGTAACACAGCGTCAATAGATATACGGTTCCGAGCAGACGCAACGTAACGCCTAGGGGCAAGGCCCATAAACCTGGAATCTGCCAGGCTCCAATGGAGGAACTTGCCGGCACGAGAGCCCTGGCAGGAGCCATTGTCGACGGCTGCCCGCTCGCCCGAAGTCCGTTCGTCCAAAGTTCGCTCGCCTGGCTGACCCAATATCCTGCCGCCCCGTAAACGAAAGCTGACCAGATAATGAATCTGAATTTGGGAGAGTTGACCAGCCGGCTCAAGGCCAGACAGACCCCGAACGCAAGCGTTGTTTTTAGAACAAAACCAGCGATGGCAGCGACAACGATAAGCAAAAAATCTGGGTTCATGGCCCCCCGCATCATTCCCGGTCGCGATCACCTCGACCCTGCCTTTTACGATACTCCCGGATGTACGCTTCGATCTCATCGAGCTCTTTCTTTTTGATGGGGTTCGCCTCCAGCAGGTTAATGAGTAGCCCCGCTGCTGATCCACCAAAATTGCGCGATACCAGGGTCTGCACGGATAGATGATCAATCGCTTTACGGGAGACCAACGGCTTGAAAACAAACACCCGGCCCCGCACTTCATGAGTGATGAAAAGCTTCTTCTCCATGATACGAAGGAAAGTCTGGGTAGTCTTGTAGTTGGGGCGTTCGCCTGGAGTATGGGCATTGACCACGTCTTCCACCGTAGCCTCTTCCAGGTCCCATAAAATCTGCAAAAGGCGCATTTCCGCCGCCGTTGGTACGGTAAGGTACTTTGCTGGCCCAGAGTTCAAAGGTCGGTTTCGCATCGGTGCCTCATCAAAAAATCTTAATAGCTT
Source organism: uncultured Acidobacteriaceae bacterium (assembly GCA_964609355.1). Lineage (GTDB taxonomy): Bacteria > Acidobacteriota > Terriglobia > Terriglobales > Acidobacteriaceae > PALSA-350. The sequence continues at coordinate 8,386 of CAZSUK010000144.1, forward strand.
AAGATAGGGCTTTGGTTTATTTCTTAAGCAAGAAACACTGTGATTTGTCCACTGAATCAGTAGTTCGGCGGAGCGGGCGATTCAACAACCATGGTCTATAACAATTTGGATACCATGAAGCCTACCAGATGGCACAGCTATTTCTTAAGGGTGCATCTAGACCGCCTATTCATTCTCGCGTCTCTGGGTATTCTGATTGCCGGTATTTCGCGTGCCCAGGCAAAAACGGTCGAGATCGGCTCCGGCACACCCCTATCCGTTGAATTGCTTCAGCACTCGCGGATGAGGACCGGCGAACCATTACAGGGCCGGCTGCTTTATCCGATCTATGTTGACAATCAAATCGCTCTGCCGGCGGGCTCCATGCTTCATGGAAGGGTGATCCGGCTGGATTCTGACCGTACCCGCCGGATCCACTCCCGCTTTCGAGGAGATTTCACACCCTTTCATGTCCCGGTCGTACAGTTCGATCAGGTGGTTCTTCCGGACGGCTCCCTTGAACCCATCAGCTGTGACAGCGCCAAAGACGGCATGCTGATCTTGCGTCTATCTCCTCCGCCAGGGCAAAAAAAAGGCTCTTTCATCCGCCGCCAACTAGGTGATGCAAAACGGCGAGTCAAAGAGACTGCCACCCTATTCACCGCACCCGGCAGGGGTGATCGACTGGTCCAATTCGTTTACACTCAATTGCCGTACCACCCGCAAAGAATTGACAATGGAACCACATGGACCGTGGAGTTAGCTGGACCGCTCAGCGTGAAACTTGACGACAGCCGGCCGACGAAACCTCATGACTCGACTGTCGCCGAAAAGCGCGATCCGGTCACCCGCCAAGATGCTGACCCTGCAAAACTACCGTCTGAGCAAGCGCAGGAATGGCAGTTGCGCGCTTACTTGCAGCAAACGATCAGTTCCGCCAGGCAAAAGCCGGGCGACACCTTTGAAGCTTATGTTGCAGAACCCGTTTTCAACTCCGACCGCGCTCTTGTAGTTCCGGAAGGATCTTTGCTGGTCGGAGAGATTACGCAGGCAAAGCCTGCTCGCTCTTTTGGCCGCCGGGGAAAACTTAGATTTCATTTCAAGGAATTAAGGCTCCCGAGTGGCTTTTCCCAGCCTGTGGAAGGTTCCCTGTCTCAAGTCGATTCGAACAAATCCGCGAATCTGCAAATTGATCCCGAGGGCGGCATCCAGCCACAATCTCAAAACCGTGTCGTCGTACCGCTCATTTTGACCCTTCTAGCCGGGCGCGCTTTCGATGATGACGAAAATCAAACACTGAATCGTTCGGTCGCTTCGAACGGCTTCGGTATTGTGGGCAGGGTCGCCGGAATTGTGGCTAGTTCACGCAACGTTGCGGCGGGTATAGGTATTTACGGGGCGGCACTCTCTTTCTACGACCTCTGGCTGGCACGCGGGCACGACGTCGTCTTTTCCAAAGACACTCGAGTTGAGATCACCACAACCCCAAATCGCAGCCCCTTGAAGCCATCAGACGTTAAGCACACGGCTCCGTCTCCCTAAGATTTTTAGAAACGTTGGTGGCCCTAAAACTGACAAGGGCTCACTTTGGACTCGATCAAAGCGACGCCGACACCCTGCGACCAGGGTGCACCATCCGGAGCGGAGCGATCGCAGTTTACTCCGGGGCGACCTGGAGTCTCCTGTTGATGGCCGGCCAGTACTGACGCAAGAGTTGTCCCCCGAACCTCCAACCGACATCGGCTGTGTAGCGGATAAGCGTGCTGCCAACGCCGCGGCTGCCTCGGGGGTAGTATGTATTTGCCAACGCTTCACCCGCCAATGGGCCCAGTAAACCGGAGTAGTTGGTCGCCGGTTCTCCCCTGTCGTTCCGCGTAATTACCAAACGTTCCGCGGCATACTTCATCGATTCACGGAAGTTGAGTTGATTCTTTACATAGAAGCGCGGATCTTCGTGGGTGCTGGAGGCGAGCAGGCAGGTTCCAAATAGCTGGGAAGAAGCGGCGCGAGCCATGTCGGCCCCGAAGCGCTTACCATATCCGCCAAACTCCTGGCCGTACCCGCGCGGGCTGTTTCTTATCTGCCCGAAGCCTGAACCCAGCAACGCTCCGCCAATGGTGGATAATGCCACGCTGTTGTTAGCGGCGAGCTTGCATTTGTTCCAACTGGTAAGCGGCCCCTGGGCGGTCGCAAGATCTGGAAAAACTACCGACTTTTTCTGCAGCGTCAGGAACA
>CAZSUK010000145.1:0-2627 GCA_964609355.1 uncultured Acidobacteriaceae bacterium
GTCACATCAGACTATTTTCGTTTGTATGGCGCCCGCATCCTGCTGGGACATGCCTTTACTGCCCAGGAAGAAAATCCAGGCAGTGGTAAGACCGTCGTCCTGGGCTACTACCTGTGGAAGAATAGTTTTGCCGGAGATCCACACATTATCGGGAGGAGCATCACCTTAGGGGGTGAGCCTTATACGGTAATTGGCGTGGTTGCCGAAGAGTTTCACACGGATTCCCTGATTGACCTGTGGCTTCCGTTGCAGGTCGACCCCGCAAGCTCCGATCCGACGCCTTTCTACCGCGTAGTGGGAAGGCTGAAGTCAGATGTCACGCTAGACCAGGCGAACGCCCAGCTAAAAGCAGCAGCGGATCGCTTTCGCGAGAGATACCCGGGCGCGATTCCCCCGGAAAGATATTTCCTCGTTCGCTCCCTTGGCGACTCCATCATTGGCAACGCGCGGTTCCCTCTGTTGCTCTTTCTGGGAGCAGTTGGTCTCGTTCTCCTGATTGCGTGCGCAAATGTAGCGAACCTGCAATTGATTCGTGCCTCAGGGCGCGGGCGAGAATTCGCGATTCGCACCTCTCTCGGAGCATCAGGCTCGCGCATCGTTCGTCAGTTGCTCACAGAAAGTCTGCTGCTGTCACTGACGGCAGGCGTTCTGGGGATTGCGCTGGGTGAGTTGGGAGTGCATCTTCTATTGAAGGTCAGCTCGGGCGATATTCCGCGCATTGGAGTTGGCGGTTCGGCCGTCCGCCTCGACTGGCGCGTGTTTGTTTTCGGCTTATGCTTGTCGTTACTTACAGGTGTCATTTTCGGTCTGGCTCCCGCTCTCAGCGCATCAAGACTCGATTTGAGCACGACCCTGAAGGAGAGCGGTCGTGCAGCCGGCCCTGGAATCAGGCAGAGAAGAGCAAGGTCTGTGCTGGTTGTCATCGAAGCCGCACTCGCGGTAATGCTTTCGATCGGAGCGGCTTTGTTCGTTCGAACTCTTGTGGCCCTGTATTCTGTCGATCCGGGCTTCAGTCCTCACAACATCCTGACCATGCAGATGGCGTTAACCGGCCCGCGCTTTCAGACAACTGCTCCAGTGACGCAACTGATCAACAACGCACGGGAGCGGATCGATGCGCTGCCCGGAGTTCTAGCCTCTGCGATGACCATATCGTTGCCATTACAAGGAGCACATCGGCTCCCTTTCGACGTTGTCCGGCGGACAGCAGGAAACGATCCAACTACCGGACTGGTTGCATATGAAGCAGTCTCACCGGGGTTTCTCAGCGTCTTTCAAATTCCGCTACTTCGTGGCCGGGACTTTCGCCCGGACGATAACGCAGCAGCACCTCCCATTGCCCTCATCAATCAGGCCATGGCCAGGCAATTCTGGCCAAAGCAAAACCCCATTGGGCATCAGATTGTCCTGGGAAAGGGCATGCCGCCCATGTTTGCAGACAAACCGCGGGAGATCGTTGGCATCGTGGGAGATGTTCTCGTGGACGGCCTCGAAAACCCGGCGCAACCGATGGCGATCATTCCCCAGGCACAGACTCCGGATGCAATTACGGCATTGACGAATCACATGGATTCCATCCACTGGGTGTTCCGCACGAATGTGGATCCACACCAATTGATACCTGCGATTACAGACCAGCTGCGGCAGGCCACAGGGGGATTACCGACCTCAGAAACCCTGACCATGCGCGAGATTGTATCGACGACAACCGCTCGACAGGACTTTAACGCGCAGCTCCTGTCTGCCTTTGCGGCATTCGCGCTCATTTTAGCCGCGATTGGCCTCTACGGCCTGATGGCATATTCGGTCCAGCAACGTTCTCAGGAAATCGGGGTCAGAATAGCTCTGGGGGCGGATCAGGCTCGTATTCGGAACATGGTGATCTGGCAAGGAATGCGTCTGGCGCTTATAGGAATTCTGATTGGTTGGGCAGTCTCATTACCACTCAGCCGCTTTCTCAATAGCCTGTTATTCGGAGTTAAGAGCTGGGATCCCGCCGTATTTGTCATCGTTCCGAGCGTGCTTATCAGTGTCGCGCTCTTCTCAGTTTGGGTGCCCGCGAGGCGCGGAGCGCGATTGGATCCGATGTCGTCACTGCGCATGGAGTGATGAGGAGACGAGAAATCGCGAATATGGTCATGCTTGAGGTTCGCAATCTGCATAAACGTTACTCCGGGATTCCCGCTGTGGACTCGGTGAGCTTTATCGCGCGCGCCGGCGAAGTGACCGGCTATCTGGGCGCAAACGGGTCCGGCAAATCCACCACCATGAAGATGGCCACGGGATTGATCGAGCCCGATGCAGGGGAAATCCGCTTCGAAGGAAGACGGATCAAGGAAAACCTGATGGCCTATCGGCAGCGGATGGGCTATGTTCCCGAAGAGCCTCACCTCTATACCCATCTGAGCGGCCTGGAATACCTGGTGATGGTCGCGCAGCTGCGGAACATGGACCGCACTTCTGCAAACATGCGCATCCACGGTTTGCTGCGTCTTTTTGGAATACACGGGGACCGTGACGTAGCCTTGTCGTCCTACTCCAAAGGTATGCGGCAGAAAATTCTATTGTCGGCGGCCTTAATGCACAACCCCGACGTGATTCTGCTGGACGAACCATTCTCTGGTCTG
>CAZSUK010000146.1:0-2908 GCA_964609355.1 uncultured Acidobacteriaceae bacterium
GATCAGGAGTTCAATCACACGTGCTTCCACGTCGAGCATGAGCCGATCGCCTGTCTCGACGATCGCCAGCGGGCCGCCGACGGCCGATTCGGGAGTGATATGTAAGACGATGGTGCCGAAGGCGGTGCCGCTCATGCGCGCGTCCGAAATACGCACCATATCTTTCACGCCCTGGCGGGCCAGCTTTTTCGGTATGGGCAGATACCCTGTCTCCGGCATGCCCGGCGCGCCCTTCGGTCCGGCATTGCGCAGCACGAGTATGTCTTCCGCACGCACATCAAGATCTTCCAGGTCGATGCGTGCCGTCATATCCTCAACCCCATCGAATACCACCGCGCGGCCGGTGTGACGCATCAGGCTGGGTGACGCCGCAGACTGCTTGATCACTGCACCCTTCGGCGCCAGATTGCCCCAAAGCACCGCCATTGCTCCTCCCCTGGTCACCGGCGAAGCGGCGCTCCGGATCACATCCTGCCCAGGCACCTGCTCTGCATTTGCCACTGCATCGCCGACAGTGGCGCCGGAAACGCTGGGTCGATCCAAATCGAGCATTGTGGATAGCTCACGCATAAGAGCGGGCAGCCCTCCGGCATGGTGGAAATGCTCCATGTAATGAGTGCCCGATGGCTTGAGGTTCACGAGCACCGGAACCTCACGCCCCAATTGATCAAAGGCTTTCAGATCGACAGGAATTCCTGCCCGGCCGGCAATCGCGGTCAGGTGAATCAAGCCGTTGGTAGAGCCGCCGATCGCCTGCAACACAATCATGGCGTTGCGAACCGAGGCTTCAGTGACCAGTTCGCTGGGCCTGGGTGCGCCGGAAATCGCCATCTCCGCGGCGCGCTTGCCGCTGGCCTCGGCAATGCGCCGGCGGTCCGAGTGGGTTGCCGGTGCTGTCGCGCTCATGGGCAGCGCCAGGCCCAGGGCTTCGACGATGCAGGCCATGGTGCTCGCGGTTCCCATCACCATGCAGGTGCCGGCCGATGGGGCGAGGCGGCCGCTGATCAATTCAATCTCGGTAACGTCCATGGCGCCGGCGCGGTACTGCGCCCAGAGGCGGCGGCAATCCGTGCAGGCGCCCAGGACTTCATTCTTGTGATGGCCCACCAACATTGGGCCTGTCGGCACGACGACGGCCGGCAGGTCCACGCTGGCGGCAGCCATCGCCTGCGCCGGCAGGGTCTTGTCGCAGCCCCCCACCAGCACCACCGCGTCCATCGGCTGGGCGCGAATCATTTCCTCGGTATCCATCGCCATCAGGTTGCGCAGGAACATCGAGGTAGGCTGGGCGAAACTCTCGCCAATGGAAATGGTGGGAAACACCATCGGCAAACCGCCGGCCAGCAGGACTCCGCGTTTTATGCTCTCAATCAGGTCAGGCACATTGCCGTGGCACGGATTGAAATCGCTGAAGGTATTTGTCACACCGACAATCGGGCGATCAAGCGCATCGTCGGAATAACCGCTGGCCTTGATGAAGGCTTTACGCAGGAACAACGAGAAGCCGGCATCACCGTAGCTGGTGAGCCCTTTGAGCAGGCCCCTCAGGGTGTCTCGTTGCCGGGGGTCATCCATTCCGCCATACTATACTGCCGCTATTCTCCCGAAACGGCTTCGAAGGCCGCCTTGAGCCGCGCATGAAGTTGTTGCAGATCACGGGTATGGCCCAGAATCGATTCGATGAGCGCTTCGAAGAATATCCCTTCTGCAAGCGTGGTCCAGCCTGCGCTGCGAACTACCTTGAGCAGTTCTGCGTGGTACTCTTCGCCAGGTAAACTGGCCATCGCCTGTTTCACTTCGCGGAGCTTCCGCTCGAAGCGCTGAACCTGATCGGCCGGAGCCTCAGGTTTTACCTTTGCCAAACTCGCCACGTACTTTCTCCTTATGATCACGGCCTGGTGCCCGGACTTTGCGTCAACGACAAGGTAGTGGCCTGACCGGCATTTTCGTATCAAACCGCCGCAAATTTTATTGGCAAATCGGCTGATTTCACCCCGAGAGCCATGCATATTCATGGCATCGACATACGAAGGGAAACGAGGGAGAGAATTTTGCTTCTTAATGAACCCCTAAACGATCGATATAGAACGACTTGAAGGATTGTTTGGCGCGGTGAAGGAGCACTCTTAAATATTCCCGGGTTATGCCGAATTCTGCGCACACCTCATCCTTATCGCGCTCTTCCAGCAGCACTGACTGAAGCAGACGCCGATCCTTATCAGTCAACGCATTCAATATCTGTCGCACTACTCGTTCCGTGTCCTTGGCCTCAAGCATGCGAAGCGCACTTGGCTCGTGGCTGGCCACGCTGGCCTCCGTCTCGTCATCGATGGTCGCTTCGCTACGTTTTTTCGAACGATAGTGCTCTAGCAACACGTGGTTGCACACAGAATTCACAAAGGACCCCAGCCGGTCAGGTTGCCGCAGACCCGTTTGCCCTCGCAACAGGGCGAGCACGCGCATGAAGGTTTCCTGCCTGACATCTTCCATGGCTTCTGGAGAGCTCAACCGCGAGCGCAGTTTAAGACGGATCAATTCGCTGAAATAGTTGACGAAATGCCCTTCGATCTGCGCGTCCCCGGAGCGAAGCCGTTCAATGTAGGACGCGTCGAACGCAAAAAATTCCAAGCTCGGCTCCTCCCCGGCAACTGCGAGCGCGTTCAAGTTTACACCGCCAGGTGAACCTGCCCGGAGCACTTCCGTCATTGCGTGGTCCTCTCGGACCAGCCCATTTGCACCGTCTATGATGTCGTTGCCAACCGGAAAAATTTGCAAAGGAAGCGCGCTTATCCATTCCAGCAGAGTCGCGAGAAAGAACGAACGTTACCTGCACAGCGCCTGGAAATTTAGATGTAGCGGTCTGTTGTCCTGGACCGTTACTATTTATCCCGCGTTTTCAGGCCTTGCG
>CAZSUK010000147.1:0-4278 GCA_964609355.1 uncultured Acidobacteriaceae bacterium
ACACCCGAGAGCAGGGCTTCCAGCAGAATAAACACGCCAAAAGCAGCCGCGCCTGCTCCGGCCAGGCTGATTACGATCTTCCAAGTCGCTTGTCGCATCGCCACCGGAAGCCTGCATCATAACAGCCGCCACCCGTTACAATTAAGGAGAGGAAATATGCACGCTATTTCACCAGTTACCGGTTCAAGCAAACAGGGGAAAAGGCTGGCAGTATTGGCATTGCTGTTGGTCAGCGGTCTTACGGTTCGGTTTGCCGGGGCGCAGACCACGACGGTCCATGACCCCGCGGCGCTTAAGCCTCCTCCCGGCTCTCACGTGGCGATTGTTGAGTTCGAAGATATGGAGTGCCCGGATTGTGCCCGCGCCAATCCCTTACTCAAGGATGCGGCCGCCCAGTACCATATTCCCTGGGTGCGCCACGACTTTCCGTTGCCCTTTCACGCCTGGAGTTTCGATGCGGCGGTGTATGCCCGCTGGTTCGACCTCAAATCAAAAAAGCTTGGCGATGAATTTCGGGATTCTGTGTTTGCCAATCAGAATTTGATTGATGCTGCGGGTGAGACGTCCCCGGAGACCCCGGCGGGTCCCACCACGGCTGCTGCGACCGCCATTCATAATTACGCCGAGAAATTTGCCCAGGAGCATGGCCTGGCGCTTCCGTTTGTAGTGGATCCGCAAAAGAAATTAGCGGCGGAAGTGCAGGCGGACATCGATCTCGGCAAGCGTATTGGCATCGAACACACGCCTACAATTTGGGTTGTGACCAGCAAGACGAATGGAGTTCCGTTTGTGGAGGTGGTCGACCGTCAACGGCTCTACCAGATCATTGATCAGGCTTTGGCTGAAACCAAGGGCCAGGGCACACCTGCCCACCATGGGACTGGGGAGTAGCTCGAAGCGGTGGTCTGTGGACGTTTGCGTATCCCACCCTTCGCAAAGAGCGCGAAGGTGGGGCACCCATCAGGGGTGGACGGGCTTCAGGTTTGGATGTTGATGAGCTGGGTGGGCGTCGTTTGGCGGGTTTGGGGCGAGCGCCAGTGATCGATGTAGGAGATCTGGTGCACGCAGGAGACCGTGCAGTGCGGCGCGCAGGTTTTCTCGGTGAGGTATTCGCGCTCTAGATCGGCCTTGCTGTACTGGGACAGAGGAACCCCTGGGAAGCCGCGCTGCTGGGAGCAATAGTGCACCAGCCCATCTTCACAAACGTACAGGAAGCGTGAACCGGCACGGCAGCGCCAGTCGTTCGGCTCGGCATTGGCAATCGCTTCCTGAAACTTGTTGAAGCGCGAATAATTCTTCTTTGCCATGCCGGCCATCTCGTAATAGACACGCCGTTCCTCGTCCTGCAAAGCCTTTAGCTGGCCTTCCCCGTCGTGAATGATGCCGATGGTCGAAGTGAACCCCAGTTGCAAGGCCCGCTTGCCAATGACCAGGGCATCCTGCGGATTCCTGATGCCGCCACCGACCACCGAGTTGATGTTGACGTGGAACTCGGCATGATGCGAGAGGAACTCCAGCTTTTTGTCCAGGACTTTCAGGCTCTTCTTGGAAATGTCATCCGGCTCGATGTTGTCGATGGAGATCTGCATGTGGTCGAGGCCGGCGCGGTTGAGGCGCTCGATCCGCTCCGGCATGAGCAGATAGCCGTTGGTGATCATGCCGGCCACGCGGCCATGATGGCGAATGCGGGCAATGATTGCGTCGAGTTCCGGATGGGTTAGCGGCTCACCACCGGAAATGGTGATGATACTCGAGCCCAGGGATGCCAGATGGTCGATACGGCGCACCATCTCGTCGAGAGGCACTGGCTTCGAGACCTTGTCGTACTCGTTGCAGTAAGCGCAGGAGAGATTGCAGAACCGCATGGGCACGATTTGCGCCATGACCACGTGGCGCGTGGAAGCTAAAGCATGGCCAACCACTGCCAGCTCACGCACTTTGCGTGTTGCCTGCTTGGCTCGGCCTCTCCAGCTATCCTTCTTGCGCCTGGGCTGCATCTGCTCTATTCAACCACAGCCCAGCACGGGGCGCGAGTACCCAGGAAGGAGTGGGGTGGATCCTGCATTGAGCTGTGTTTTAGAGCGGGTGGATGGACGGCTTACTTCTTCAGCTTCCCGGCGCTCATGGTCAGAACCTGCTCCTGCTTGTTGCGCATGACCGTCACCTGCACGAGCTTCCCACGGTGACGGCGGAGCGCCTTGGCCCAGTCGCTATGGCTGGTCATGGGCTGCGAATCCACTTTGGTCACGACGTCTCCGGCCTTGAGGCCAGCCCGCCCCGCCGGGCTTTGGGAATCCACGCTTTCGACCAGTAATCCTGTCCCGCTGCGCACGCCAAAGTAGTCAGCCAATTGCGTCCGCACGGGGTTCACGTCCGCGCCTATATACAGCCCCTTGGGGATCATGCTGTCCAGGAAAGCAGCGGTGGCGGGTGCGGGATTTCCCAGAAAGCTCTCTACGCCTCTTGCGGCGGGTGCGGGTTGGGGCACGCTGTAGTGCTGCGACCAGGCCTGCTGTCCCAGGACTGAGCCGTCGCAAAGCTGGGCGCTCACATTAATCTGATTGCCGTCACGACTAATGAGAAAGCTAACGGTACGCCCGGCGGGCATATCGAGCAGCCGGCGGCGCAATTGGTCTGCGGTATCAAAGGGTTGGCCGTCGAGCTGAAGAATCACATCGTGGACTTTCAGCCCGGATTTGCCGGCGGGGGCGTCATGGTCCACCATGATCACCTCCGCTCCGTGGGTGTCTTTCAACTTCAACGCACTGACGCGGTCGGCGTCTATCTCTTTCAAGGTCACCCCCAAGTAGCCCTGGGACGTGTAAAACAGAAATTCGGAGCCCATTGGAAGGTTCAACGGAGCGCCTAATGCCAGACTGGTCTGTGCGGTGAGCAGACCGCTCAGGACCACTGCCAGCGAACCTAACATCGGAAAGTGCTTCATCGGAGATCTCTCCCAGGCCTACCCAAAAGCTAAGACTTGCGTGCAGTCAAAAAGTCACTTCCAAAACTACTGGATTTGAAGCGGTTGATCCAAGACTTTCTGGGAGACTGTCCGAATATGGGGATTATCGTCTTCCGATGCCACTGTGTGCAGAACCTGGCGGACGCTGCTATCGGCTTCGACGGGCTGGAGCAGTTCGATCGCCTGCGAGCGTACGCCGGCGTCGGAGTCATCCATCAGCGATTCCAGCACCGCATCCCGCACCCGCATGTCTTCGGCGACATAGGGTTTTAGGCCGTCCAAAGCTTTGAGCCGGACGCCCGCGTCTTTGTCGTAGCGCAGCGCCACGAGCAATGCGTTGCGGACGGGACCATCCGAGCACTGATGCCCGGCAAGGCATTCATCGGCCAGCAGGCTCACAGATTTCTGGGCCACCACGGGGTTCACCTGGCTCTCGGCCCCCAGCAATAACAGCTGCCGGATCTGTGGATCATCCAGGGAGCCATGGGTGGTTTCCGGAACCAACCGGTTGAAGTGAACTTCTACGGTTTCGCTGTTGGGCTCACGGACGATGCTGCTGACATTTGCGATTCTGGTGGGTCCATCAATTGCGGGTAACATCCCAATCGCGGTATGACCATGGGCGGCGAATCGATAGCCGCCGATGGCCCCGGAACCCAGACCCAAGACCAGTAGCGCGGAAGCCGCAACGGGCGCCCGGCCGAGCATGGCGACGCCTCGAAACATTGATTCCTGAACGCGGGTGACCCAGCTGGCGCGCGGCATGTTGTCGAGCGCTTCTTCCAGCCTTAAGCGTGCTTGCGCCAGTAAATTCGCGGAAGGCTCTTCGCTGGGCGCAAACGCCATCGCCTGTTGCAGGGCCTGGACAGCCGCCAATTCTTCCTGACACCGTTTGCAGGTGCCCAGGTGACCTTCCAGAACATGACACTGATCGTCAGGAAGCTCTCCATAGGCTAGGAGGGCTATCTTCTGTTGAGCCAGTTCACAATCCATTTGTAACCTCGCCTCACCGAATTGCCGCCAAATTTGCTCTTAGTTTTCTTGTCGCACGGAAGAGGGTGTTCTTGGCGGTCTCTTCCGTCGTGTTCAGCATTTCACCGATCGTCCTTAATCTCAGGCCCTGGTAGTGCTTTAGTTCAAAGACCATGCGTTCCCGCGGGGTCAGGTGGCTTAGTGCTTCCTGGATTTTCTCTCCCAGCAGCTTGCGCTCCAATTCCCGTTCCGGGTTAGCCATGGAGCGATCGTCGGAGATATTGCTGAGCAGATCCATCTCGCCACCGCTGGCATCGACCACCACCGACTGCTCTTCACGA
>CAZSUK010000148.1:0-8254 GCA_964609355.1 uncultured Acidobacteriaceae bacterium
CTCTATCATCGGCCTCGGTAACTGGGGCAGTTCGCTGGTTCAAGCTCTGACGGACACCGAGGTCCCGCTGCACGAGGTGGTCGTCTCCGGCCGCCGCTCTGCACGCAAAGCTCTTCGTGCACTGCCTCTTGTCAACCTGGATCAGGCCCGCCTCCAGGCCGATGTACTTTGGCTCTGTGTGCCCGACAAAGCCGTTGCCCGGGTTACCGCACAATTGACGAAGAGAGTTGCGGTTCGGGGTCTTGAGGGGCAAATTGTCATTCACTCGAGCGGTGCGCTGAGTGCCGGCGTGTTGCAGCAAGTTGCGAAAGTGGGTGCCTCGGTTGGCTCGGTGCATCCCTTGATGAGCTTTCCCACCCGCACGCCGGTGACCCTCAAAGGGGTTTCATTTGCGGTCGAAGCAGATGCGGCGAGCCGCCGGGTACTCAACCGGCTCGTCCGCCGTATCGGCGGTTATCCCTTTGCCATCAAAACAGCGAGCAAAGCGCTCTACCACGCGGTCGGCGTGCTTTCCTCGCCGTTGCTGGTGAGCCATCTGGCAGCGGCTCACGAAACGGCCGCACGGGCCGGATTCAGCCCCCGCCAGGCCCGCCGGCTGATTGAACCGATTGCCCGCGCCACCCTGGACAACTTCTTCCACAACGGTCCCGCTAAGAGCTTCAGTGGGCCGATTGCCAGGGGAGACGTCGAGACAATTCGTCTGCATCTTCAGGCACTCAAGCCCCATCCTATGTTGGCAAGCGTCTATCGCTCCCTGGCTCTTTATGCGCTGGAAGCCTTACCCAGCCCGGGCACGAGAGCGCTCCGGGCATCGCTGCGGCGAAAATGATGAGAAACTTGAAAAGATAGGGAGCAATGGCGATGGAGCAAGTGAAGACCGAGTGTTATCCCATCGCAATGCTACCCGGTCTCAGCCGCTTGTTCCTGGATTTCGCCGACAAGCGCGAAGCGCTCTCGCCCTTTTACCCCGCCAGTGCCTACTCCACCGCCTGGATGACCACCCGCCCGGTTCTTCCTCCCCAGCATCGCGAAAAGCTGTGTGACCTGCTGGAGCAGCAGAACCGGGACTTTGGCGCCCCCGCGCGGGTGCTGGAGAACATCGCGCGGCTGCGCAACGGCGCAGGTGCGGTCGTCACCGGTCAGCAGGTTACACTCTTTGGCGGTCCGCTCTTTACCGTCCTCAAGGCGGCCACTGCGATTCGCAAAGCGAACGATGCTTCGATCGCCGGCAGTGCCCACGTACCTATTTTTTGGTTAGCGACTGAGGATCATGACCTTGCGGAAGCGGATCATGTCACGTTGCCCGACCGGCACGAGTTGAAGACCCTGCAGCTCGGCGCCGATCATGCAAATGCGGCTCCCGTTGGAGCTCTCTCTCTCGACAAGAACGTCGAGGATCTGCTGGCCGAGGCGGCTGCGATTCTCGGGCCCGGCCCGGTTGTCGATCAGCTCACCGCGTGCTATCGCCCCGGACAAACTCTGGGCCGGGCTTTTGCGCAATTCATCTCGCACACCTTTGCCGCTCAGGGGTTGATCGTAATCGACGCATCCTCCCGCGATTTCCACGCCTTGGGTCGTGATGTTCTGCGCCAGGCGATTGTGCGTGCTGACGAGTTGCGGGTGGCGCTGAACGATCGCGACCAGCAGCTTGCTGCCGCCGGTTATCACTCCCAGGTCTTGGTGCCGGCCCACTCCAGTTTGCTGTTTCTTATAGATAATCAATCCGGTGCCCGGGTGCCGCTGCGGCGCACGACGGAGGGTGCTTGGCAAGCGGCAAGGCAGCACTATTCCACCTCAGAGCTGCTCGCCATCCTGGATGCGGAGCCGGAGAGGTTCAGTCCCAATGCCCTTTTGCGGCCTGTGTTTCAGGATTGCATTCTGCCTACTTCCGCCTATGTCGGCGGGCCCGCGGAAGTTGCTTATTTTGCTCAGTCACAAGTGCTTTATGAGCGCATCTTGGGCCGCACCACCCCCGTCCTTCCCCGCTTGTCCGCGACCCTCATCGAGCCTGCGATTGCCGTTCTTCTGGCGCGGCATGATGTTGCGCTGCCCGATGTGATCCAGAGTGCCCTGAAGGACCCGTTGGATCTGGCGCAGCGCTTGGGTGCGCGAGCCATTTCTGCTACTGGTAAGCGCAAGCTTGCGGCCGCTGGTCAAGCTCTTGATACGGAGCTCTCTGCGCTGGCAACCTACATGCACTCTCTAGATCCGGGTCTTGGACGGGCCGCCGATGTCAGCAGCTCCAAGATGCGCTATCAAATGAACCGAATTCGCCGCCTGGCGGCGAACTACGAGCTTCGCCGGGAACAAACGCTGGGCCGCGACGCCGTCCTGATCGCGCTGAACCTGTTTCCGGATCGCCATCCCCAGGAGCGAATTCTGGGCGCGGTTTGGTTCCTCTCCCGCTACGGCGACGGTCTGGCCGAACTACTGGTCGAGCAGGCCGGCCAGCAATGTCCCGGCCACAAAGCCATCTGGCTCTAGGTGTAGCCTCGGTGGCGGTGTTTCCAACCCGTGGCGAACAAATGTTCTAGAATGTTGGCAGCCATGAAGGCTAAGCCGCTCAAGCCATTCGATATCACCTGTCCGGACTGTGGGGCGATCCTGAGGGTCGACCCGGAAACCAGGGGAATCCTCTCGCATACGCCAGCGCCGCGTAAACGGACCTTCGAAGATTTCGAAGCAGCCGCCAAGGCCATGCGCGAACAGGACGAGCGCAAAGAGGACATCTTCCGCCAATCGGTCGAAGCCGAAAAGAATAAACAGCAATTGTTCGACAAACGATTCGAGGAAGCGTTGCGCAAGGCAAAGGAAAGTCCCGACGAGGGACGCCCGCTGCGTGAATTTGATCTCGACTAGTTAATTCCGCGCATCTATAACCGAGAGTGCACGCTGAAAGAGAGACATCATGGGGATTACGCACATTCCGCAGCAAGTGGCATCCACTGTTCAGGATGCGGCAGACACCTTGAAATATCAGGGAAATCGCCTTATCGACCAGGACTGGAACAAGAACTGGGTGCGCACCGTGGCCGCGGGAACGCTGGTAACTGGAGCAGTTCTGCTGGCCTCCGGCAGGCGCAAAGCTGGGTTAGCAATTGCTGCTGCTGGAACTGTCTTTGCACTGGTCGAAGACCCGGAAGGAGTCAAGAAGGTCTGGAACAATATTCCCGATTACCTCGACAGCGGTCACAACATGCTGAGCCGTTTTGAGAAGTTCATCGGAGAACTTACCAGCCAGGGCGAGAAGCTGCGCTCGGTCGTCGAAAAAGTCGTGCGTCAGTAGAAGCGAACTAACCGATTCCCAGTTGTTCGCGAGCTTTTTGGCTGATGCGGTCCGGGGTCCAGGCGGGCTCCCACACCAGGTTGACCAGCGCCTCGCTGATTTCCGGGATCCCCGCCAACCGGTTCCTTACTTGTTCCATGATCATCACGTGAGAGGGGCAGCCTTGCGAGGTCATCGTCATCTCCACTTCCACTCGCTGCCTGGGGAAGGCGCGCTTGGAATTTGGATCGGGCGTCAGCTTTACCTTGTAAATCAAACCCAGGTCTACGATGTTCACCGGAATCTCCGGATCGTAGCAATCACGCAACGCTAGAAAAACGTCTTCTTCGCTGAGCGCCATTAGTTCTTCCGCTCCACCAGGTAACGGGCCACTGCCTTCAACCGATCGGCGCGCTGGCCATAAACATCCAATTGCGTAAACGCCTCGTCGATCAGCCGCGCCGCATCTTTTACGCTCTGCTCAATCCCATAGACAGCCGGCCATGTGGCTTTCTCACTGGCTACATCCTTGCCCGCGGTCTTGCCCAATTGGGACGAATCCTGGGTCACATCGAGCACGTCGTCCATGATTTGAAATGCCAGTCCTGCTTTACGTCCAAACTCCTGCAACCGCTCGATGTCGTCGCCATTGCCACCCGCGTAGATACCTCCTGTGACCAGGCTGACGCGAAAGAGGGCCCCGGTCTTGGCACGATGTATGGCTTCGACCATCTCCGCCGTCGGCTGATGCTCTTCTGCTTCCAGGTCCATCACTTGGCCGCCGATCATGCCATCGACCGTCCCTGTAGCCTGGGCGATCGCGCGCACAATGGGCACCGTGTGCGGGGCTGGGCACTGTAAACCTGCGAGCACCTCATAGGCCTGGGTCTGCAGTGCATCCCCAGCAAGTATGGCGATTGCCTCGCCATATACCACATGGCACGTCGGCTTTCCCCGGCGCAAATCATCGTCATCGAGAGCAGGCAAATCGTCATGGATGAGCGAGTAGGTATGCAGCATTTCGATTGCTGCAGCCAGCTCTTCCACTCCCCGGGGAAGGGAGCCCGCGATCATGCGTGCTGCTTCCATACACAGAACCGGCCGCAGCCGCTTGCCTCCTGCAAAAACACTGTGTCGCATGGCGCGGTGGATGGAGACGGGCGCCTGATCCGCACCGGGAAGCAGACGGTCCAGCGCCCGGTCGACAAGCTCCGCACCGCCGCTCAGAATCTCCTGCACGCTATCCAGCATTTTCGTAATCATACCCGACCCTCTCGAGCTCTATCCCCGCCACCAATCGCCGGGTGCCCCACATCCCCGATTTCCTGTGGAGTTTCGTGGGTTCCCTGAACTTCATGCGCCTTTCCTTTAAGAAAGGCGCACACGCGGTCCCAGTTGTGTACAGGAAATTCGGGGCATCTTGCTCGTCTTTCGCGAGATGAGGGATAACGCAGGCCTACCCCTCAAGCCTGCCCCGGGGTGACAGATCCACACGCACCACAGCCCTCCAGACCCTATTATTTATTCGTTAGCAGGTACGATCTTTCCGCACCCCGCCGCTCCAACACCACCGTCCCTACCAATCCCAGCACCGCAATGGCACTCAAAACCCGCCCCGCAACAACATCCCTGGTCGCACTCCACTGCGCATCAATCGTGTGGCTTCCGGGCGTCACCGGCACGGTCATCAAACCATCTTTCCTGAGCGGGCGGCCTACAACCTGGCGGCCATCGACGGACACTCGCCAGCTAGGGTAGTCCATCAACCGCAGCACAGCATAACCGCTCTCCGGGGTCGACAAACTTACCACCCAGTGCTCAGCATTCCACACGTTAGCTGCTACCTTTGCCGCAACTGTACTCGGGTCTCCCGCCCGCCACTCCGGGTTATCTCCCGCGGTACTGTCGGCGGTGTCATCCTCTGCTGTACGCAGAACCCGCACCAGGGGCAGGTTTTGTTGTACGGATGCATTGTCTACCCCCACAGGCGTGTACTCATCGGTGCCTTGCGTGCCTTGTCCCAGGCGGAAGGCGGCCACTTGTGCCCCCACTGCATCCTCGTCGTCGCAGGGCTGAAAAAACAGCCAGCCGCCCCCGATCGCCAGCACCAGAATCACAGTGAACCCAAGCAGACGCGTGCGTACTCCACGCTTGCCAGATGCGCCCCAAGCCATGGCGGCGAGCACGCAAATCAGGACGCTCAGTGGCAACAGCCAACGCCACGGAAACTGCAGAAACTTTAGATGTGGCGTGTGCTTCCAGACCACATCGCTGACCGGCAATTGCAGCAACAAAAGCATCGGCAGAGTAGTGGTGAGAATAACTCGCGCGCAACCGTCGGCTCGCTTTCTCCACCCCAGGTAGGCAACGATCGCCCCTACAATGAGCTCCGCGATAAAGATCCATGATGCGGTCCGCAACACCTGGGTATGAAAATCGTTCGCGGTATGGCCAAACAGGAAGCTATCCTCGACCCTCATTCCGGGCGTGATGGCGCGCCCGATTTGTACCCATCGTTGTTCGTATGCTGCGGGCACAATATAGAACGCGGCCAGTCCGAGCCCCAGGGCAACACCTCCCGCGGCGCGCAGACCCGGCCAGGGTCTGCGTTCCGCGATCCACATTCCCAATGCCAAAAGAGCCAGCAGATAACTGCCCATAACCGCGGCGGGCGAATTCGTGAGCCACAGGGCAGCTACCGACACGCCGAGCGGAGCTACGGAAGGCCGCGTTCTGAGTGCGAAGAGCACCATTAAGGGAAGCCATGCCCCTGCCAGCAATTCACTCAGGGCTGAGCGCTCATAAACGACGAACATGGCATAGGGATTCACCATGTAGGCACAGGCGGCAAAAATTGCGGCGTGGGGTGGCGCCCACTCCCGCGCCAGCAGATACATGCTGCTTCCGGCAGCTGACAACGCCAGCAGCACAAGCAACACCGGGGCTGCGTGCCAGCCAAAAATGGTTCCTAATAGCCCGCCCAGAAGCCAGGAGACAGGAGGATAAAAAATCAACCGCGGCTCACCCGCACCGTAGTTCGCGTCCTGCACCCAGTGTGGATAGATAAGGCCCGCATGCCACGCACGCGTGACTTCCATCCACGAAAGCAGATGAAAATCGAAATCATGGCCGCACGAATTGCCGCGCACGATCAGCGTTCCCACTTCCAGCAAAGCCGTGCCGGCAATGAGAAGACCACCAATGTTGACAGCAGATCTCAAACTCGCTGACGGAGTCACGGCACCAGTCGCAGCGTATGCTTGGTCGCTGCGCTTACGGCTCCCTCGGTAAAGGGCATGGCAAAGGTTTTTCCGCTATACCAATAGGGCCATTGGTCCAGATAGTAGGCGCTGACCGGGTCGCCCGACTCGCCTATCACAATATTTTCCGTCGATCCATCCAGATTGCTCCAGTCCACCGTCAGCCGCTGGCTCGCACCCAGCAGGCCACGCACATGGTCGACCGTAGTCTCGTCGCCCGCAAGTTGGTGGGGCCCGGTGCTGGTCCATTTAAAGAACGGCAACATCGCGTACAAAGGATGCTTGACATCGATCACATGCCGGCTGCCATACGTCCAGTCGCGAAGAGCCGCCGGAGCATGCTCATCAACCATACCTTTTTCGACTGCCGCGGCAATCAGATCATCCCAACTCTTGTATTTCTGAGGCAGCCATTCTGCCGGCGCCTTCTCCACCATCTCTTCCTGTACGAAGTTCTTGCCCTGCCAATCGTAGAGTTGCCAGTCGGCGCCCAGTTTAGGCTCGAGCACCAGCGGCCAGAGTGCTTGTTTGGTTGCATCCACGATCTCCGCCGCAACCGAGCCCGTGGTGATCACTCCGTCCCAGGTACGCATCAGGTCCGCAGCCTGGCGTAGTTTTGCGTCGGCAACCGTGGAACGGTCGATGGAATAGGCAAAGCGCTGTGCCAATCCGCGGTCCACCTCAGAAAAGGTATCTGTCTGCAGGGTGAGCATATCCGCCGGCGTGAGCTTCGTGTGACCCGAAAGCCATTTCCAGATTCGCTCGTTGCGATAAGGCGCGTCCCAGTTCAGCGCCAGGGGATACGGGTAGTCGTCGGGAGTAATGCGCGCATTTGCGGTGGCGACAATACCGCTATCCGGGTCAAGTACGGTCGGCAGCAGTGGGAACGGAACGTACCCTTGCCACTCGTGCTCATTGTCGGCGGCGGTCCCGGTCTCCACGATAGGAACTCCGCTTGGCCCGGCGGATCGGGCGGGAAACAGTCCCACCGCCTGGTACCCGATATGGCCCTGATCATCCGCGTAGGCCAGGTTTTGCGTGGGTCCCCACCACTCGCTCGTCGCCTGGCGAAACTCGGTCCAGTTGCTGGCCGCGTCCATCGCCTCCAGCGGTATACCACGTAGTTGCGTCGAGTAGAGAGTCCACTTGAGCGACAGCATGCGTGTTTCGTGAGGCAGCATAGGAGTAATCACCGGCCCGTGATCTGTCCGCTCCACATCCAATACCACGTCCTTACCGAAGCGCACGTGGATATATTCCCGGTCATGTTCCGGCTGCCGCCATGCGTTGCCGGCCCAATACTCTCCCTGCGGATTTGTCTTCTCCACGTAAACATCCTGAACATCTCCGTTGAGAGTGGTGAAGCCCCAGGAAATATGCTCGTTGTGTCCCTCGACGATGAACGGGATTCCCGGCGTTGTGACTCCCGATACGTGGAAACTTCCGGCCTGCAAGTCCTCTTCATGCCAGATATCGGGAATGGAGTGCTCCAGGTGCATATCGTTGGAGAGCATTGGCTTTCCGCTGGCCGTGCGCGCTCCGCTTACAGCCCATTCGTTCGATCCCGGCTTGCAGCTCTCGCACTTGTCTCCTCCTAACCGGAGGATCCCTTTAAGCCGCAACAAATCTTCAAGACTCGATTGTGACTCGTCGAGGGGAATATCCGGAATATTTTGCTGCGGTGCGGTTAGATCCGGAATGGACTCCGTGGGCGGATGATCACGCCAGG
>CAZSUK010000149.1:0-5471 GCA_964609355.1 uncultured Acidobacteriaceae bacterium
GCCTTCCCCAGCGCCTGGAGCATCACGTCCTGAATGAAGTAAGCCTCTTCCAGTGTCTTTGGCCGCAAGCCGGGCGGCAATTCATCCATTGGTTGCAGCGTTCGCCGCGCTTCCAACAGCATCTCCGCTGCCTGGTCCAACCTCTGTCTCTCCATTCCGCTCAATCTTTCCAGCTGCGTGCCATCCATGGATCTCCCCCGGGCGCTCTACCTATGTAAAGCCTACGACAGTCGCCCGGCAGGGCGTAACCTAACGACGGACACAAACGTCCTACGCAATGGACACTTACGGGATTTATGCTCATACGAAAATCGAACGGTATTTCTTCTTCTGAAATCACACCTCAGAGCGACTACCTCAATCGCCGCGCGTTCATGGCCGGCGCCGCGGCGCTGGGAATTGCCGGGATGCTTGAACCTCGTCGCGCAGTAGCCGACGCAACCAAACTGCAGACGGTGAGCAGCCCGCTTTCCACTCCCGGGCTGACGCCTACCTCCTACAAAGACATCACCACTTACAACAATTTCTATGAATTCGGGGTGGAAAAAGACAACCCCTCGCATAACGCTGGAAAGATGAAAACCCGCCCATGGAAAATCACCGTGGACGGCTTGGTGAAGCAGAAGAAGACCGTCACCATTGAGGAGTTGCTCAGTTTCAAGCCCATTGAGGAGCGTGTTTATCGCCACCGCTGTGTCGAAGCCTGGAGCATGGTGATCCCATGGGCCGGCTATTCGCTCTCAGAGTTGATCAATTGGGCCGAGCCTCTGCCCAAAGCCAAATATGTTCAATTTCTGTCCTATGAAGACTCGGCAATCATGCCCGGGATATCTCAGATCAACCTGAACTGGCCCTATTCCGAAGGCCTGCGGATGGATGAAGCCATGCATCCTCTGACTCTGCTTACTTTTGGGCTGTACGGCGAAATGCTGCCCAACCAGGATGGCGCCCCGGTGCGTGTCGTGATCCCGTGGAAGTATGGTTTCAAATCCGCCAAGTCAATCGTGAAGATTCACTTCACCTCGGATCAGCCGCCCACCGCCTGGAACGACATGGCGCCCCGGGAATACGGTTTCTATTCCAACGTCAACCCCAACGTTGACCACCCTCGTTGGAGCCAGAAGACGGAGCGCCGCATCGGCGCCTCAATCTTCCAACAACGCCAACCCACGCTCATGTTCAACGGCTATGGGGATCAGGTTGCCAGTCTCTACAACGGCATGGATCTAAAAAAGAACTTCTAGGGCATGACCAAACGAACCATCGTTGCCCTGAAAGTTGCGGTCTGGCTCGCCTGCCTGGCGCCCCTGGCAAAACTGGTCTACCACGGGTTCACAAACAATCTGGGACCTGACCCGACGGCCACGGTGACACATGCCACCGGCTTTGCCACGTTGCGTCTCCTGGTCATCTCCCTGGCCATCACTCCGGTGCGGCGGCTCTCTCCCCGGCTGTCCTGGTTCGTGCGTTTTCGCCGCTTACTGGGCCTCTTCGCTTTCTTTTACGGTTGCCTGCATCTGCTTACCTGGCTCTGGCTTTATTCCGGTTTCAGTGTCGCTGCGATGGCAGATGACCTTGGCAAACGCCGCTACATCATGGCGGGTATGGCAGCGTGGGTGCTTTTGCTTCCACTGGCTGCCACTTCCACGAACTGGTCGATCCGCACACTTGGGGGAAAGCGCTGGCAGGCCCTGCATCGGTTAGCGTATGTCTCGGCCATCCTCGGCGTGATTCATTACTGGTGGATCGTCAAGAGCGGAGTTCGGACTCCCATCACGATCACCCTGGTCCTGACCGTGCTCCTGCTCTCGCGCGTCGTCTGGTGGATGCGCCAGACTGCCGGTTGACAGAGCCTATTCTTCGATTCCAGCGAACATATCAGGCTCGAGCGGCGTGGAGCGGATACCCCGAGCAGCAGCCAGCAGGTATTTTTCCTCGCCGGCCGTCTCATCAAAGGCCGCCTTCACCTTGGCGAACATTCCCGCCTGGGTCGCATGCTGCATGAAGGCTTCGAGTTTCTTCGCTTGCAAGCCGCCTAATCTCAATACCAGCGAGGCCGGCATCAGGGTGATTTTCCGCCCTTCTTCCGCGTCTGAATGGGCCAGAAAAGGAGCCGCCCCGTAGTACAGCTTTTGCGGGCGGTAGGAAAGCAGACCCTGGATAATCTGTTCCGGGGCAAAGTTATTGCGCCCTGCCCAGTGAAAGGCAGCCGTAGCAAAGAAACAAACCATGGTGTGGTCCGGATGAAGATTGACGTTTCCATCGCCACCAAAGGTCAGCACCACGTGCGGCCGAAAGCGCCGTATGTGCGCAACCAAAACCGTGGTGACCTCGGTAAAGTCCTGGCGCACCAGGCCGCCATCGGGATAGTTCAGCACCTCACCATGGTCAACGTTCAACACGTGCAACGCAGCGGCGAACTCCTGTCGCCGTAAACCGGCGAGCTCCTCGTCGTTGCGGGCATTGCCCCGATGCGATCCCGCACGGCCTTCCGTGAGGCAGACCACGCTGGTTTCGACGCCACGCTGATGAGCCAGCATCAAAGCGCCGCCGAAAGCTCCGCACTCATCATCCGGATGGGCTGTGAAACACATCAGTCGAAGAGGCAAGTTGGTCAGTCCCAAGGAAGGCAATTTTCGGCTACCGGGCGAAAGCTTCTGCGATGCAGTGGGGTCGGCCCGTGCGCTAAGAGTGCCTGCTTGTGCTCGGGTGTGCTGTAGCCCTTATGAGATGCCAGACCATAGACCGGGTAATCACGATCCAGTTGGCGCATGCGATTATCCCGGTAGACCTTGGCCAGCACCGAAGCTGCGGCGATCGAAATACTCAGCGAATCGCCATAGATAATGCTGGTCTGCGCACACGCTAAATCAAGCCGCAGGGCATCCACCAACAAATGATCCGGCGTCATCGGAAGATGGCACACCGCAGCCGTCATGGCCATCCGTGTTGCCTGGTAAATGTTAATCCGATCGATAGTTTCCGCATCGACTTCTTCAATCGCAATCGCCAGTGCCCGGCGTTCGACGATGCGTCCAAGCCGTTCGCGCTCTTCGCGGATGAGTTGTTTGGAGTCGCGTAGCCCTGGAATGCGACAGCCTTCCGGGAGAATCACCGCCGCTGCCACCACTGGACCGAACAGCGCGCCCCGGCCGACCTCGTCCACCCCGGCGACCACTTTTGCGCCGCTTGCGCGTGCCGCCTTTTCATAACGGTTCCCGCACACCAGCGACTTGAGCATCCGCATCTTGCGCGCCGACGGGGAAAGCTCACGCTCCAGCGCTTCCGGCTCAATCAGAGCGCCTTCACTTCTACTCTGCACAGATTCTTGCATCACCAAAATCGAGTGTAGATCAAATCAACTTTCGGGCTTGCATAGCGGGATGTGGGAAAAGCGGGTCAAATTCAAACCACCCCGGCACAAAAAGAAACGCCCCGGGAGGGGATACCTACCCGGGGCGCTATCTTAGGCAAATCCTATTTGCGTTCTACTTCTTTCAGGCGAGCCGCCTTGCCCCGCAGGCCGCGCAGGTAAAACAACTTGGAGCGCCGCACCCGGGCCGACCGAACCTTCTCAACCTTGTCAACCACCTTGGAGTTGAAAGGGAAAATACGCTCGACACCCTGGCCGAAGCTCATCTTGCGCACTGTGAAGCTGCCTTGCGCGCCGTTCTTGAGGGCGATCACAATGCCCTCAAACGCCTGCAGGCGTTCCTTGTCGCCTTCTTTGATCTTGACTTGCACCCGTACCGTATCACCGGGCACGAACTCGGGCAGGTCAGTGCGCCGAAGCTTGTCGGCCAGACGCTGCATAACTGGATGAATAGACATGATTGCTTCCTTAGGTCGAAGTTCTTAGTTTACACGGAATCTTCGCTTTGTACCTCGAGCGCGCTCAGAAAGCTCCGCTCTTCCGGGCTCAATTCTGCAGTTTGCAGCAAATCTGGCCGGTTGCGCAGTGTCTTCCTCAAAGCCTGCTCGCGCCGCCATCTGCGGATCTGCTCATGGTTGCCACCGCTCAGCACCTCCGGCACCGCCAGCCCGCGAAACTCCGCTGGACGGGTGTATTGGGGATGATCCAGCAATCCCCCAGCCCCCGCACCCGCCGATTGCCCCGAGCCTCTCTCAAAGCTTTCGTAGTCTGAAGATGCGTCGTTGCCCAGCACCCCTGGCAGCAGGCGCATGGTGGCGTCCAGGATCACCGCAGCGCCTAATTCACCCCCGGACAGCACGTAGTCTCCAATCGACAGCTCCTGATCGGCAACCAGTTCACTCACACGCTCGTCGACTCCCTCGTAGCGCCCGCACAGCAGAACCACGCGCCGCGCCTGTGCCAGCTCGCGGGCCACGTTCTGAGAGAATCGGCGCCCCTGCGCCGAGAGCAATATCACCGTTTCACCTTGACCGGACCGCTCCGCCCGGGGCGCAACCTGCAGATGTTCCACCGCCTCGGCCAGTGGTTCCGGCTTCAGCACCATGCCCTCGCCGCCGCCAAAAGGCCGGTCGTCCACCGTACGATGCCGGTCGTGCGTGAATTGCCGCAGATCGTGCACGGCAACCTGTAACAAGGCGGCCTGGATGGCTCGCTTGACCACTCCATGCTCAAAGATGCCGGCAAAAAAGCCGGGAAAGATGGTAATGATGTCGAATTGCATGGCCGCTATCCCGCGTCCTCTGCACTGCGGGCCTGCAGATCCAACAGTCCACGAGGCAGATCCATTTCCAGCTGCTTGCCTTCGATATCCATCTTCCTCAGGTAGGCGCGTACAAAGGGAATCAGTACTTCCTCCCCCGCCGGGCTGCGTACTACCAGCAACGCCGAGCCCGCGCCTTCCGGTTCCACATCCGTGATCTCACCTGCATCCACCGCTCCACCACCGCTGACATCGATTACCTTCATTCCCAGCAGATCGCTCACGTAGACGGCGTCGCCCTCGAGCGGGATGCGTTCCTCGCGCGGAACAACCACATCGAAGCCGCGCAGCTTTTCCGCATCGGCAATCGAATCCACCTGGCAAAACTTCAGCACCACGCGACCTTTATGGAGCCAGTGGGAATCCACCTTGGCGTCTCGCACGGCTTCACGTGAACTCCCCGCAGGAGGGCGAAGACAGAGCCGCTTGCGCTGAGCGAAATGCTGCGGGAAGTCGGTAAAGAGATCAGCCAGCACTTCACCGTTACGGCCCTGCGGGCGCACGATGTGAGCCAGAAGAACCCAGTCTTCGAGCGACGCTGTCACCTTGGGCACACCGGGAGACGAAGGATAGGGACGAAGGAAAACAGGCCGGCGTTAGGAATCAGCCGGTCTTCCGGCCTCATCCTCTTCCAGAATATCCAGCGTGTAGCGATGGTGAAGCTTCATGCTCACCGCGCTCAGGATGGTACGCATGGAGCGCGCCGTTCGGCCTTGTTTGCCGATCACCTTGCCCACATCCGCGGAGGCCACACGCAGACGCAGCACAGTGTTCTCA
>CAZSUK010000150.1:0-9237 GCA_964609355.1 uncultured Acidobacteriaceae bacterium
TTGGTTTGCGTTATCAGTTCTAGTTGCATGACGAGCGCAGGAAAACCTCCCGTACAGTTAGCTGTACGGGAGGTTTTTTCATGCAACCAAAGTGCGACTCGTGTTTTGCCAGAAACCCAGCGTGGGTGGCCCAGGTCTCGAAAGCTCGCGATTTATTTAAGCCAACGCGGGTAGGAGTCCGTACTATAGTTCGATCAGCAGATTTATCGGTCTCAGCGCAAGGAGATCTCGGATGTGATCGAACAAAATGTCGAGCGCACCACTATGCGGCGGGCCAGCGTTCGATTGCTCCCGTTTCTCTTCCTGCTCTACATTCTTTGTTATCTCGATCGCTCTAATGTGAGTATCGCAGCGCTCGAAATGAATAAAGAACTGAAATTCAGTTCGGCAACATTTGGCTTCGGTGCGGGCATCTTCTTTCTTGGCTATGCACTCTTTGAAGTACCGAGCAATTTGATTCTTGCCCGAGTGGGCGCCCGGCGATGGCTGGCCAGGATCGCAATTACCTGGGGATTGCTCGCCTGCGCGATGATGCTTGTGCGTACGCCGATCCAGTTCTATGCTGTGCGCTTCCTCTTAGGAATAGCCGAAGCGGGATTTTTTCCCGGAGTCCTTTATTACCTGAGCCAGTGGTTTCCGATGGAGTATCGCGCCCGGGCGATCGCCGCCATTGTGATCGGGATCCCGTTGTCTGGAGCATTGGGCGGGCCCCTGGGCGGTGTTCTCCTTGGATTGAATGGGGTTGGGCATCTCTCCGGTTGGCAATGGCTTTTCTTGATCGAAGGTCTGCCGCCGGTGTTGCTCGGGCTCGCCTTGCTGGGATACCTGACGGAGCGACCCGAGGACGCTCGATGGCTCTCATCAGAACAGCGAGGCTGGCTTTCGCACCGCCTTGCGTGGGAGCGGCAGCAGACCGGCGTCGTACCCCTCTCTCCGCTTCGCGCACTCGCCAATCCCCTGGTTTGGTTGCTCACCGTTCCCTATTTCGCTCTCTACGCGGTGAGCCTGAGCTACACCCTCTGGGCGCCGATTCTCGTGCGAGATGCCCTGGGCACGAGCAACGCGAAGACTGGGTTTATTGTCGGGGGCATCTCGCTGCTTTCGGCGGCAGTTTACCCGCTCGCCGGGATCTTATCGGACCGGTGGGACGAGCGCGCAGGACTGGCCGCATTCGCCCTTGCGCTTGACTGCGCTGGTTGCATTGGAGTGGGTTTGTTCTCTCACTCGCTGCTTCGAGTGTCTGCTTTGGCATTCATCCCCATAGGCACTTCCCTGTTCATGTCTCCGTTCTGGTGTTTGCCGACGAAATTTCTCAAAGGACCTTCGGCGGCCGCCGGGATCGCGCTGGTCAGCGCAATCGGTTCCAGCGGCGGCTTTTTCGGACCGAGCATCCTCGGCTTCCTGAAGCAGCGATCCGGAAGCGATGCCGGCGCGTTCTTTGGGCTCTCCGGACTGGCACTGCTGGGTAGCCTGGTCTGTATCGGGCTTCGGCAAATGGCAGTCTTCAAACCGGCGCAAAGAATGGCGGCCACGGCCTCCACAGTCCCAGATGCTTAGGGAATCGCGTAGTAAGAGGTAAGCGTTCGCACCTCTGCTTTCGCCAGGTCCGCTTTTACGTCAAGTGCGTGGTAAGCCAGCACCTGGTCTTGGTCCGAGCCTTCGAACGATATCTCGTAGTAGGAATTCGCGTCAGCGATGCAACGTGTTAGCTGGGCTGAAAGATTCCCACTCTTAACAAGTACCTGACCACCAGAATGGGTCGCCAAAACCTGCAGGGCAAGGTTCTGCGAGTCAGCCTGCTTGGGACTTTCAACGCCCTTCAAATAGCTCTTGTAGAGAAAAGCATTTTGAGCGGTCTCCGGCATTAGATTGAGCGGGGTTACGCTGTAAAGTGTGATGTGCGCTTTCCGGAGGCTCGTCGTAAGGTCGACAATCCAATCAAAATACCGTCGCCGGTCTTGCTCGCCGACCTCTGAGGGTCCCGAAAGCAGAGGCCATCCCGGACCAACCCAAACCACTAATTTCCGGCCTGGCTTTTGCGCCTCGAAAGTCGCCAGCGTTTGCACTGCAGCAATGGATTGCTGCTGACGATCCGTTGCTCCGTTTATTCCTGGCGCGACGCCATGCACACGCATAGGTGTTTGCAGCTTCTCCAGATCATCTGCCAGTGCATTTCCGTCTTTGGACGGACTGCCCACCTTTGCTCCTCTCTCCGTGAGGAAGGCGATCGAAACCGGGATAGTGAGGTGTCCGCCGTCTTGACGCAAGAACCTGTCGACACCTTGCCTTGCAATCACTACGTCTGGCAATGAGGCGTTCATCGTGTCGACGACAAGCACCACCACAGCGAGGGGTGGCGCCGCTTCTCCATCGAACTCCCGGAACGAGCTAATAGCCTGTTGTTTCCCGTTGTCGAGCACAGTGAAATTTGATTGCTTCAGCTCCTTGACGGGCTTTCCTGCAACATCGGTCACTTCGACATCGAGCGTAATGTGATGCTCCGACTTGCGCATCTGTTCTGCGAGTTCCGGACTTCGCTCAATCAGTCCGAGTCGTTCTTTGCCCGGTTGGGCGCTGGAAGGCGCAACCGCCGCTGTCTGCGGTCCCACTGGCTGCTTCACGCTCGTCTCAACACGTTGTATCGGTTTTACCGTACGCACTGGGATCTCGACAGTTCCAGTTTTTCCCGTCAGCGTGTCAAGGACACCCAGGGTCATCGACTCCGCTTCGCTCGGAAGCTCGAAGTCCGCATGTTCCACTGTCCCGGCTCGAATTATCGACGCGTACCTCCCGGGATCGAAATTCAAGGCCATCGCGCTGGCCGCAGTCTTCACGACTTTGCCCTGGTGATCATAGCCGACCACTTCCACACGGATTTCACCAGTGTGGTCACCATTCGGCGCCAGGTGAAAGCTGTTGGCGTCTAACCGCGCATTAAACTCGATCCCATAGGACGTCTTCTTGCCGGCCGCAGGACCAACGTCAGGATCGGCTTGAAGATAAACGCGCAAGGGTATTTCCGTCGAACTGGGTAAGCCGCGTTGCAGAAGAAGGACTAAGGGATCCTTTGTTAATCCGCCCTCCTGCGCTGTGTTCAAAGCATAATACCCGCGACGATAAGCAAGCCTATACTTGGGATGGGAAGCACGAATGTCGATGCGTCGAAATTTCCCGTCAACCGCCGCGTCGGTGGGCGCGTAGCTGATCGTGTAGTAGTGCGATCCATTTGCAATCGTATGGACCAGCGCTCCACTCATATCGTTTGTGGAAACGACAGCTTCTCCACCTGTCGCTGCGGCAAGTGCTTCCATCGCCGCGCCGCTTGCCACCCGCATATTACCCTGGCGCGATGTCAGATTCTCCGAGATGATGGTTTGTTGCGAGGGTAGATTCAAGGCCGTAGCATCGTCGGATGCTTGCCCTGGGGCCGTCCCACCGATTTGGTCCCCACTGCCGGAAAGAATTTCTACACCTCGGGCGCCCACCGGGTAAATAGCCACCCGGGAGTCGGCAAGCAAATCCGACGTCGACTTGATTTCGAAGCTGAGTTCGCTCTGATCGGAAATACTTCTCGCAGATTTATCCGGGAAAAGCGTGATTGGGAAGGTACTTGCGAACCAAACAAGATTCTTGCGGGTTGGAATTTGCGCCAGGTATCTGGCTAAGACCTGGAGAGCCTGGAGTGTGATCTTA
This sequence comes from uncultured Acidobacteriaceae bacterium, assembly GCA_964609355.1. GTDB lineage: Bacteria > Acidobacteriota > Terriglobia > Terriglobales > Acidobacteriaceae > PALSA-350. The sequence continues at coordinate 3,694 of CAZSUK010000150.1, forward strand.
ATTCGCTGGGTATCCTGATAAGCCTGCGTGCCGGCTTCCTTCTGTTGCATACCCTCAACGCTACCCGGAACGACGCTCAACATCTGACGCATCAGTTCAATGTGCTCCAGGTCTTCGACTTCATCCTGCTGCGAATCGGAAAGATGCGTTGTCTTCGGCAGCGCTCCGGTCTTCTCATCCTCGAGCGCAGCCATTAACGTCGCAGCGTCGCCGGTGAAGCCCTGTACCAGCCGTAACGTTTTTCCGAGCGAAAACACGGCCAGCGGAGTTCCGGGAGTCATCTTCTTTAAATAGGAATTCACCTGTTGCAGTACAAGACTTTGATCCCCTGCCGGCGTATTCAACGCATCAATGAGCAGAACGTTCATGGCGCCGTTCTCCACCAGCGGTTGCAGATTGCTGAAGACATTCTGCGGCAGATGGAGCGGAGCAAGTGGTGCCTTAGACACGGCATTGCTCTCCTCGAAGGATAGGAAAGATTGAGCTTGCCCGTCTTCCGTGAGGTGAAAGTCCTCTGCGCGCAGACCACGCACGGCATTGCCTGCTCCATCCGTCACGACGATATCCACCACGACCAGCTTGGTGGTGACCGTCAAAGTAGTCGGCTGATCATGATTAACAGGGGGTACGGTCTGTGATTCAACGGAAATTGAAAGAAAACTTAGAAAGCAACTAAGACTTAGGCACAGCGTGCAATTGGACCAACGCATTGGGGCCCCTCGCAAACATAACGGCAGTTTACAGACCGAAGTGCACAACTGGCTACTTCATTGTCCGGGGCACTCCCGCTGGAAGCCTGGTCTGCGTCGGGCTTCGACCTTCCACACGCATGACTGCAGCCGGATTCGAAGGCAAGAAGCGGAGTGTTTCGAATCTGTCGTCTTGTTAGCCTGTCTACAACAGTGGAGACCAGGAGATCGAATGACTATATCGTCCATAATTGCAGACCTTACAAAGAGCAGCGCAGAGACGATTGCTGGGCGCGTTGATCACCTCGACTGGCAGCGAATCACGAAAGGACTGGGAGAGGAAGGGAGTGCGATGCTTCCTGGCGTTCTTTCGCCCCGGGAGTGCCGGTCCGTCGCCGCGTTGTATCCCGACGATCACATTTACCGGAGCCGGGTGGTGATGGGACGTCACGGATTCGGTAAAGGCGAGTACAAGTATTTCAAGTACCCTCTACCGGCGCTTATCCAGAATCTTCGTGCGGAGCTCTATCCGAGGCTAGTGCCCATCGCTAATTCCTGGAACCAGGCGATGGGTGTCGATGCCCGCTATCCGGAGCGGCATATTGACTTCATTCGACGGTGCCATGAGGCTGGTCAAGTTCGACCGACGCCGTTGCTGCTGCAGTATGGAGAAGGCGACTACAACTGCCTCCACCAGGATCTATACGGCGAGTACGTCTTCCCCATCCAGGTAGCCATTTTGTTGTCAGAACCGGCACGCGATTTCACGGGTGGCGAATTTGTGTTAACGGAGCAGCGCCCGCGTATGCAGTCGCGACCAGAGGTAGTCCCACTTGGGCAAGGCGATGGGGTCGCTTTTGCCGTGCACCATCGCCCGGTGCAAGGAACCCGGAGCGTATATCGGGTTAACCTGCGACATGGGGTCAGCCGTGTGCGCTCCGGACAACGCCACACACTCGGCATCATCTTCCACGACGCTCAATAGCAGCGCGGCGACTCAGAAATTGAAGGACATCTGGAGGTCGATGCTCCGGTTTGACGAGGGCGAGGAGAAGAATCCTCCTGCCAACGCATTCGACTTACCGAACAGTGGCGATTGCAGAACTCCAACCGGCGCAGCAAGGTTTACGTTGTTGAAGATGTTTCTACCCATGGCGGTGAAGCTCAGAGAATAGCGCCTGGATGCCTGCTGATCCAGCATGGGAGGCCTTCCGCCAGAACTGCTCAGTCCGCCGGGCCCAAGGCCGCCTCCTGGAGGTCCACCGCCTCCAGGCCCACGACCGCCCCCGCCACCAGGAGGAGGTCCGTTGAAACCGCCGCCGGCCGCGCGCTCGGAACGGGGCCCAATGCCGATGGTTTTGCTGATACGCAGGTTAGTGCTGAACAGGCCCGGGCCAACCTGGTAGTTGTAGGGGATGCGTGCGGCGCCGGCTGCTGGATCCAGATCGAAGTTCCCGTACTTGGTGTCGATAACGTCGGTGCTCGAAGAGGTGGCGAAAGACGGGCGGTCGTTGAACTGATTATCGCCATTCAGGTCTTGCCCCACCGTGATATTGAAAGGAGTTCCTGAATCCAACACCAGAAAGGGGCTGATCGAGAAACCAAACGGCGCCTGATAGTTGCCGCCCAAAAGAAACCGCTGCCGGATGTCGAAGGTAGACCTTCCATAGTCCGCACGGGGATCGAACTGGTTGGAAGGAAAGTACGTTGCTCCCGAGGTGTCAGCCTTCGCCGAATTAAGCACATAGAACCCAAACAGCGAGAGCTTGCGCGCGCGAACGCTGAAATTGGTGATCAATTGATTCTGGTGGTAAATGCCACCGGACTGATATTGATACAAATTCTCGTTGATGCCGTTTGGGCGCACGCCGGTGCCGGTGGTGATGTCATAGGTCCCGGGTAGAAACGCGTTGATATTGTCGCTGTAAAACTGGTGCAGGCCGCGGGAGTTGATGTAGGTGCTGGCTACGGTGACATTCTTGCCAAATCGATGTTCGACTCCAATGGCAGTCTGTGTGTTCGATGCAGCTCTCAGGTTGGGTGCTATAGCGTAGGTTGTGGGCGCCGCTTCGCTGGCCGCCGGCAGGGTGGCATCGCCGGGAATGGGGTTTTTAATCACATATTGCTGTTGATTGATGCCGTTCTGGCGAATGGCCTGCAAAACGTAGGTCGATTGAAACCGGTCAAAGAACCAGCCATAGCCGCCGCGGATCACGGTCTTGGCGGGTTTGTTGCCACCGCCGATGGCCCAGGCAAAGGAGATGCGCGGTCCGAAGTCGGCATGATCGCTGATGCGGTTTTGTCCCTCATAGCGAAGGCCGGTGCTCAGGGTAAAGCTGGGCCGAATGCGCCAGTCATCCTGCACGAAGACGCCGGCGTCAAACATCGTCACGCGCGCCGCGGGCGTGCCTTGCGTCACCTGGTACTGCGATGGCTGCCCGGCCGCATAACTGTCCAGAGAAGCGTAGGTGTAGTTTCCGTTGAAGCCGGCAGTTGAGCTGTTGGCGTCGCGCACGGCCCTTAATCGCGCTCCGAAGCGGAGCGCGTGCACTCCGAGGGACGCCGTAGTGTAATTCTGCAGCTCATAGTGATCCTGAGCGTCGTGAATGGCGCCCTCATTATTGCCGCCCCCTGTGAAAGCGCCTTGCACGGTGATGGTGGGGGTGAAATTGAGTGGAGTCTGATTGTCGCGATCGCGGATATATTCAAAGCGCGTCTCGTTGATCAAGCGCGGGCTCAGTATTTGCGTGTCGCTCAACTGCAGCGTGTTCTCCTGGTTCAAGGTGTCGTATCCCTGGGTCTGGAGCGCGAACTGGGAGACTCCGTTATTGGTGCTTTTTTGCCGGTCATACATGTAACGGACGGTGAGGGTGTTGTTCGGCGTGAGCTGAAGGTCGATGCGGGGACTCAGATCCATCCGCGATTGTGGATTTGGAACCGCCGCGGCGTAGTTGTAGCTTCCGCCTGTGGGGTCAAGCAACTGGGCATTGATAATGGAGTTTGCATTGTTGTCGCGCCGGAATCCGCTCATGAACCAGGATGCACTTTTGCTCAGAGAGCCGCTCACGTTCCCCAAAAAGAAGGTGGAGTAGTAAGGCGGCTCGCTGGTCACAAAGGTGTTGAGCGAGTTGAAGGCGGAGTCGTTGCCGCTGGCCATGATCATGCCGTGCAGGTGGTCTGTGCCCGGTTTGGTTAAGATCTCGATCCGCCCGTAACCGAGTTTGTCGAACTCTGCTGAAAAGGGATTCTGGTTCACCCTGATTTCACGGATGGATGACTTCGGAGGCAGCTGTCCACCGGTAAAACCGTCAATGTAAATCTGCCCTCCATTGGGGCCGGCCGCAGGGCCGGCAAGAGCGTTTAGTTCATCCTGCAGTTCGTCGGGATCATCCGATAGTGCGTCCAGATCCTTGCCTTTGATCACGATCGCACCGGCATTGTTATCGGGACTGGTATCGAGTCCAGCACCTTGTTCGGTGACCGTGATCTGTTGCTGATCGACTGCGATGATGAGAGCCAGATTTTGCATTGTGGAGCGGCCCGTCTCAACGGTGACACTCTGAGCCTGCGGCAGAGCGAGACCCGGTGCGGTCACGGTGATGACATAGATACCCGGGGCAAGTTGAGGGAACTGGTAGGAACCATCGGCACCTGTTTGTGCGGCCGTCGTGGTTCCATCCTCTGCCTGCACGGTAACAGTCGCCTTGACGACGCGCGCCCCCGATGGGTCGGCCACCACTCCTTTCAACGCCCCGGTAGTGGCTCCATTTGCGGGCAATGCGTATAGCTGTGCGGCTGCGAAGAAGCTGACACACAGTAGTACCAGGGCGCCTCGAAATCTTTGCATCAGATCACTCCTGCATCATGTGGCTGTTGGTTGATGCCGTATTCAGAAGACACCCGGGTGACCGGGCTTGCGGTCACAATGAGTAACCGTTGGTAACGAACCGTCACGGGACTGGTGACAATTTGTTACACTTCCGGCGTTTTGCTGCCGGCGGTTCGGAGTAATCTCGGTAGTGGCAGAAAGACGACCCCATGGAGCCTATTCTTCTGATCGATGACGATGTGGAGCTTTGCTCCATGCTCAGCGACTACCTGGGCCGCCATGGCTATCACGTGACGCTGGCGCACGACGGCAAGACCGGTCTGGGAAAGGCTCTGGGTGGAAGCTACTCCATCACTTTGCTTGATGTGATGCTGCCCGGGCTGGATGGTTTTGAAGTGCTTCGGCGCTTGCGTGCAGCGGCATCGACCATGAGTGTTCTGCTGCTCACGGCGCGCGGTGACGATGTGGACCGCATTGTGGGATTGGAGATTGGCGCGGACGACTATCTGCCCAAGCCTTTCAACCCGCGTGAGCTGCTGGCCAGAATACGAGCTATCCTGCGCAGAAGCGGAAAGGCAGAGACACCGGCAGGCGCTGGAGATTTTCTAACCGTGATGGGCCTGGAGATGGATACGGCAGCCAGGATCGCCCGCTCGAATGGAGTGGCTCTGGACCTGACCGATGTTGAATTCGGGTTATTGCAAACACTGATGCGTTCTGCCGGAGAAGTGGTCGCCAGGGAGCAGCTTGCCGAGACTGTTCTGGGACGAAAATTTCATCCCTTCGACCGTAGTTTGGATATGCACGTGAGCCGGTTGCGCCACAAGCTGGACGCCGCAAACAGCTCCGGAGACCAGGTGAAGACCATACGCGGGATCGGATATCAGCTTGCGGTGCCGGCTCCTCGGAAACTGTCAGGAGACCGATAGGCGATGCGGGGACTCTTCACCAAGATCTTTCTCGGTTTCTGGATTGCGCAAAGCGTTACGTTTTTTATTTCGACGATGCTGATCATGCGGCATAGGT
>CAZSUK010000151.1:0-3699 GCA_964609355.1 uncultured Acidobacteriaceae bacterium
GGCGGTGATCCGCCAACAATCGAATGAGAGTCTGGCTCTGAGATTACCGTTGATCAGTGACCGTACTGTTTCACGGTCGCTTCGGGATGATCTGTTCCAATTTCTAACAGCGGCGACTTTACTTGATTCAAGGCCTGATTGAGGAAAGCGTCGATGTACGACGCGGTCAGGCTCAAATTGTGAAGAGCATCTCTCGTTTCGGTTGAACGGCCCATGGCTGCGAGAAGTGGATAATCGCTGAAACTTCCGTGAACAAGCCCCGGCGATTTCAATACGACGTCATAGCTCCCTGCAGGGCAGCGACTCAGCTGATCTTCCTTCTTCTTGAGGAAAACATCGTTCTGCGCTGCGTTGAATCCCATCCGACTGCCGCTGTGATCCACTTCGAGGAGGAGAACGGGCTGTGTGAACCACCTGCCATCCGGATTTTCTGGAAACGCCGCCACTGGTGGCATCTGACCGTCCAGACTTAGGCAGGCTTTGAATCGGGCATCCATCTGGCAAGCGAGAGTGGCATTCGCCCCGCCCGCCGAGTGCCCCATCGACGCGACGCGATTAAGTTCGAGCTTCTTCCTTAGAACAAATGTTTTCTCATTCCCATCGTCGAGCCTAGTGAGCTGGTTCAGCACAAACACGATATCCCGTGCGCCCGTGTCGATCCCTTGCCCCGCGCTCTTCATCATGCGCTGGAATCGCTGATCGGGCGAAAGGTTGGGCGGTTCAGGCTCATGGTACGCCGGGACAATTCGTCCGTCGGGAAACGCCACCGCAGGCGCACCGTAGGTGTTTTCGATAGCAGCGACAACATATCCATGACTCACAAGGTTTCCGATCAGCGACGTGTACTCGAAGGATGTTCCTCCTGCGCCGTGTGCCAGAATCACCACGGGAAATTTCTTGTCAGATCGCGCGACCGGTGCATTCTCGATTGCGAGAGATGAGATCGCTCCTGAAACAATGAGCGGCCAATTACCTTCAAACTCTTCTCTCATTGCAGGGACAACAGCGGCGTCTGCGTCCATACGTTTCGCGCCGGGGAGGTACTCTTCCGACTTTCCTCCCTTCGTCTTCACCGCAGGGTACCAGAGATAAACCATCAAATCACGATGGGCCTGAGAGTCAGCCGCATGGCCGTCGGGGCGCGATCCATCCGTCCATTCGTAACCTACACGCCCCACACCGAATTGCCCGCCCGGAGACGGCAACTGGGGAATTTCTATTTGCAGAGTTCCAAAATTCGTTTTCAGAAACGTGGGGTACGCGTTCCGATCAGTCCCGTCATGGGCCGCTAACCATCCGGTAAATTGGCGACTCGCCGGGGTTTGCTCGGCCGGACCTTGTGCGGGGGAGAACACCGAAATTGAGAGCACGAGAACAATCGCTTGGAGCGGGCGTGTCAAGTTCATATGGACGAAACCTCCTCTGCTGTTGTTGCGATCGGCGCTTTTGAATGAACTTCGCCTAGGCCCATCGTCTCTATTACAGACGACAGAACAATGATCAACATCAATAGTGTACTAGTCTTCTAGTACATTGCAAATTGAATATATGATGCGCTCCAACGGCGGCAGAGTTATGTCGCGACGAGAGGTTCCGGTTGGATGGTCGCCAACCCGGACATACACCCGTTTTGGGGTAATTTCCGGATAGGCGGTCACTCGCCCGGAACACGGACAATTGGGGTTTCCGTTTGGGCTACGTTGCCAAACAAGGGATTGCTTCCTCAACTTGAATGACTGCTTCATTGACGTAAGGGACATCTGCGCGGAATCTTTTGCTCCGTTCAATTCAGCTTCAGCGAGGTGACCTCTGACGAATATTCCTCTTCAAACAGAAGGTCTTCCGTCGAGGAAGCGCGAGATTCACTCAGCCAGCGCATGGCGCCGGCGGCAATCGCCGCAATCAGAATCAGACCGGTGCAGTTGAGGACATGACGCAGCATGCGGCTCTCAATTTCTGCTCCTTCGTTCAACAAGCGAAAGATCAACATCAGGCAGGCCCAGAAAACAAAATCAATTTGTGCCTTGCCCGGGAGATAAGAACAAGTGAACGGGATCTTCGGAAATGTGTATAGGCAGAGCTCTACCAGCAGGATTCCGAGGCACAGCATCACAAGGAAATGCCCTAATGCCGGTGCCCAGGGATACGCAGCGACGAGGATCGCGGCCATCAGGAGCAACGGCGGCGCGAGACCTAATGCCAGCCATGATATCCGAACAGCTTTCTGGTAATCGCGAGCCGGCCGGATTTGCGTGATGCGGATGACCCAGTTCGCCGAAAGGGAAATTGGAAGCGAAGCGACCACGCGTAGTGAGAAGACGGTCAGGATCGTGGTCACAATTGTGACCAGCAGAAACGATACGCTCATGGTTGTGCCTGCAGACCGGAATCCTCCGAGGTATGCATTCGCATAACCGACGGCGCAGCTAACTCCGAGGCCTAGATAGAAGCCGAGCATCATGCGGTGCTGGCGGCTTCGCAGCAAGGTTCGCAGGCTGAAGAAGGTAATGGCTTGTGTCAGTGGGTTTCCCCATTGTGGCGACCATGAGATCGAGTGCGCACGGGGAAGGATGTCTGGCTCCTCGACCAGTCTTCGCATGATGCGGGAATACGACAACAGCAGTGCCGCTGTGGCTGCGAATGCAGCCACAGCAATGCTGATCCAGCCTCTTTTTGCCAGGGGTGCGAGCGCGGGATGCGCCGAGCCATTGAGTTGGTTAAAGACGGCCAGAAACCAGTAGGAGGGAAGAAACTCGAGCAGCCGCTGATTTTGTGGCGAAGTCAGCGCCGCTGGCGATTCGAGCATTGGCTCCAGAAAATATACGCTCACCAAAAGGCTCATGACGGCGGCCTGCAAAAATCCCGATACACGGAGGAAAAATTGCCGCGGTAACAGATTGGCCGCCAGCCCTTGAAGGGCAAGGATGGTGAAGACAGAAAATGCGCTCGCGAGAAGGAACGTGATCCAATACGCAGGCCATGCTCGCAACGCACCGAGAAAACTGGCGCTGCTCGATCGAAAAAATAACGGCCAAAGAACGCCCACGAAGATGTTCAGTGCGATCGCCGCCAAGCCGGGTGCCACCAGCAGTGCGGCAACCTTGGCCAAAAACAACGTGCTTGTTCTTACCGGCAACGGTCCAAGTATCAGGATATCTCGCTTATCCGGAAAAGCAGCATCCCAGTTGAGTAGGGCAACGAGCCCGGCCACAGTCATCGCGGTTTCGATCAGGAAATGTTCGTACATCCATTTGGCTTCCATTGGCATACCGCCGCCGAAGACCAGGAAGACAAGCGCTGGAAGTATAAGGAGGAAGCTGACGGTGGTGAAGATGGTGACAAACTGTCGAATCAGCCGGGTCGGGTCGCCGCCGGCCGAAAGGACTTCAAGATCGACTACGCGAAGAAGGAAGACGCGATAGAGAGTACCGAATTGTACTTTCGCCTGGGACCAGTCACTATGCACGAATCAAGTCCGCTATCTCTCGTGAAACCGCCTCCGAGTCTTGTTCGACGGCGAGTTGAGAGAATATTTCTTCAAGCGTAGGCGCGGCCATAAGGACTCTTAGACGTTCAATCGAGTCATCGGCGACCACTTTGCCGCGATGCAGAATCACGACGTGAGAACAAACACGTTCCACTGTTTCAAGCTCATGCGAGCTAAAGAGCACGATCTTACCCCGTGCCGCCAATTCTTTA
>CAZSUK010000152.1:0-23065 GCA_964609355.1 uncultured Acidobacteriaceae bacterium
GCTTCTTTCCGGCTTGGCAACTTTCACTTGTTGATTCTGTTTGCTAATCTTCTTCATGGCTGGTCTCCTTTTGCACCTCGAGTGCGTTCCGGAAAGCTTAGCTCTTCCGCCAGACCAGCCGTCTCATCCCATCTAAAGCCGTCAATAGCAGTGTCATTTATGGCACGGCTGAAGCCGTGCCCTTCCTCCAGAGACTCATTTCCAAGTAGAAGTGGAAATGTCTTCGGTGGCTAAACAGGCTGCGGCAAAACGCCCTGTCCGCCCCAGCCTTCAAGGACCGAAGATTTGGGTTTGGGGCGGCCGGGCCATAAACGATTGACCTACGTTGGACTTTAGAGTCTGAGTGAGAACTTCATTTCGGAAGAGCAGGGTTTTACGGGCTGCGCTAAAGATCTGTTTTGTATCAGGGCAGAACTTTAGTCGTGCCGTAACAGCTTGAAAAAATCCCGGACTACCTCGCCGCAGCGAGCATTAGCCCATGCAACTCCTGCACGTGCGGCCATTTGCCGGTCGCGAATTTCTCCGCAGCCTGTTATCACTGCGAAGAAGCGACAAGCATCATCGAGTCGGGAGTAACGCTGCAGGCTTCTGCCGAAGGGGCGTTCCAGGTGTTGCCATCGGCATAAGTAATCGACTTTAAGTCGATAGATGTTACAGCGGTGAAACGGCTCAGCGAAAGATCGCTGGATGCCTCGCTCTTCCCTTTCACATCCAGTACGACATCCACGGTCTTGGCAAGATCAGGTTCTGAGGACGAGTTCGCCAAATTCATCGCTCTCCCCTTGTTACTGTAGCCATGAACGACGAATTGTACGCTCACGATTTCGCGAGATAGCAAGTTGGTCATGGTCAGATGAATTCTCTGCGTGCGGGTGTGCGTGAATGCTGGAGAATTGGGAGCTATCGGGCTCCCATTGATAGAAGGTCCCGCATTCATTGAAACGGGAACCCCGGCTCCATGGCGTGCCTGCATGCCGACAGGACAACTTGCTTCGGGTTTGCGCGGGCGGTGCAACACGGTACTCTTTGTGTTACCTGGCGGGACGGACTGTTGCGCGAACATGGTGGGGGCTGCGAACAGCAAGACGAGTGGGAGAATAACGGCACGAATCATAACTATCCTTCTAAGTTCCACTAGGAAAACGGTACCCCTTTTTCGACTTGTAGGCAACGCCGGACTTGCAGACGCAAAAAAGGCCGGGGCTTTTTGGCCCCGGCCTTTAGCTCACTTAGTTTAGGCGCTGAAGAGCAGGATGCCCGTCGACTTGTCTTCTCCCACTTCGCTTACCGGGCGGTAGAAGAGCTGGTTGTTTTCCAGGTAAACCTCGAGGAAGGCGGGACGCTCGGCAATGCCGCCGGCGATCAATGCTTCCGATAGTGGATCCTCGACGTAGCGCTGCAGGGCACGGCGCAACGGACGCGCGCCGTACGTGCGGTCGACTAACGTCTTTTCCAGAATCCACTTCTTGGCATCTTCGGTCACCGACAAGGTGATCGCCTTCTGAATCAGATTAGAGTTCAGTTGCTGTACCAGCAACTCCAGAATCTGAATGAGATCCTGATCGGAGAGCGACATGAAGATGATGACTTCGTCCAGACGGTTTAAGAACTCTGGATTGAAGGTCCGCTTCACCTCGTTCTTGACCAGTTCCTCCATCTTGTCCATCAGCAGGTCTTCGCGATCGGACTGGAAGCCCAGACCCTGCTTGCGCTGCAAATGCCGCGCGCCGATGTTCGAGGTCATGATAATGATCGAGTTCTTGAAGTCCACCGTGTTGCCCAAACCATCGGTGAGCTGACCATCCTCAAACACCTGCAACAGGATGTTGAAGACATCAGGATGCGCCTTCTCGATTTCGTCCAGCAGGACCACAGAGTAGGGCGAGCGCTTCACCCGTTCGGTGAGCTGTCCACCTTCCTCGTAGCCCACGTAGCCCGGAGGCGAACCGATGAGCTTCGAGACCGAGTGCTTCTCCATGAACTCCGACATATCGAAGCGAATCAAAGCCTTCTCACTGCCGAAGAGGAACTGGGCCAGCGTGCGCGCCATTTCCGTCTTGCCTACACCGGTCGGCCCCAGGAACAGGAACGAACCGATGGGACGGTTGGGGGACTTGAGACCCGCACGGGAGCGGCGAATCGCACGCGACAGAGCAGAGATTGCCTTGTCCTGCGAGATGACCCGCTTGTGCAGTTCTTCTTCGACGCGCAGCAGCTTCTGGGTTTCTTCTTCCTTGATCGACGTAATCGGTACGCCGGTCCAGCGGCTCACCACGTCTTCAATATCCTCGCGGCCTACAATGCCGGCGGTCGAATCGTCCAGATGATACTTGTCGCGCAGGGCGCGCAGGTTCTCGCGCTCCTTACGCTCCTCGTCGGAGTAGAACCGGGCTTTCTCAAATTCATGGTTGGCAATCGCATTCTCCATGCGATGAACAATGAACTTGATGCGTTTCTGCACTTCGGTAATCTCCTCTGGCAGCGAGGTCTGGCGCAGCTTCACGCGAGCTCCGGCTTCGTCGATCAGATCAATTGCCTTGTCCGGAAGGAACCGATCCGGAATGTAGCGGTTGGAGTGAGAGACCGCGAAGTGAATGGAGTCATCGGTGTAGCTGACCGCATGGAACTTCTCATAGCGGTCTTTGATACCCATGATGATCTTGATGGCGTCTTCTTCATTCGGAGGCGGTACTTTGACTGCCTGGAAGCGACGCTCGAGCGAGCGGTCTTTCTCGATCGACTTGCGATATTCGGCCGGCGTGGTTGCGCCAATGCACTGAATTTCGCCGCGCGAGAGAGCCGGCTTGAGGATGTTGGCGGCGTCGAGCGAACCCTCCGCGGAGCCTGCGCCCACCAGGGTGTGCAGTTCGTCGATGAAGATGATGGAGTTTTGGTTCTCCATCAACTCCTTCATGATGGTCTTGAGCCGCTCTTCAAACTGGCCGCGATACTTGGTTCCGGCGACGATGAGTGAAAGATCGAGCGCCAGGACGCGCTTGTCGGCCAGGAAGCTGGGCACCTCGCCGTCAGAGATGCGCTGGGCAAGCCCTTCAACGATGGCGGTCTTGCCAACGCCAGGCTCGCCGATCAGTACAGGATTGTTCTTGGTGCGACGGCACAAAATCTGAACCACGCGCTCGAGTTCCTGATCGCGGCCGACCAGCGGATCGAGCTGATTATCCATGGCTGCCTGGGTCAGGTCGCGCGAGAACTCTACCAGCAGGCTTGATTCGCGGTTGCGCTGCGATGGCGGCGCCTTTTCTTGCGTGGCGCGCGCGAGTTCCTCACGGATGGCGAGCAGACGCAGCCCGCGCTCGTGCAATATTTCTGCGGCAAAGCACTTTTCTTCCCGCAGTAATCCTAAGAGCAGGTGTTCGGTGCCAATATGTTTGTGCGACAGGCGCTCTGCTTCTTCTGCCGCGTAGGCCAGAACCCGCTTGCATTCGTTCGACAAAGGCAGATCGACAGAAGTGGAAACCTTCTCTCGAATCGTAGTATGACCTTCAATTTGCTTGCGAATGGATTCAACCGAAGCATGAGAGCGGAGAAAGCGATTCGTTAGCGCCTTATCCTCACGCAGCAGACCAAGCAGCAAGTGCTCTGTCTCGATATATGGGGAACCAAACTGGCTGGCCTCATACCGTGCGAAGAAGATGACGCGCCGCGCCTTTTCTGTATACCGTTCGAACATGTTCCCCCTTAAAAACTGCCCTCCCACGATCCAAGGCAGCTTTCGTCCTGTTCCATCTTCCCGAATCCATTGGAACCGGGAAAACCACTCGGCTGGGCGGAGATAAGCTCTTTCTAAATCTTATATCGACCCAACCACTGTCACGAGTCACCCTTTTGGGTAACCCGGCTTACAAGCTCCGCTCAAAGATCCAGCGGAGACAACTCTTCCATCCGGCCCTGGGCTAGTCGCATTACCCGCTCACAACGCCTCGCCAGAGGCAGATTGTGGGTCACCAGGATCGAGGTCAAACCATAGCTTGCGTGCAGGCGCTCAATCAGTCCAAATAGGGCATCCGCGGTCTGGTCATCCAGATCTCCTGTAGGCTCATCAGCCAGAAGGAGTTTCGGGGTGGTCACCAACGCTCGCGCCAGGGAAACGCGCTGCTGCTCCCCACCGGAAAGCTCACCTGCGCGATGGGATGACCGATCCGCCAGCCCCACCTCTTCGAGCCAATGAACGGCTTCCTGCAATGCCTCTCTTTTGGACTTGCCTCGCGCCAGAAGGGGGAGCGCGACGTTCTCAGCGGCAGTAAATTCCGGCAGTAAATAGTGAAACTGCCAAACATAGCCAATTTCGCGATTGCGAAACTCTGCAGCTTCCGCGGGGGATAGGGATCTCAATATTGTTGAGGCAAAGTATACGTCACCTGCGGAGGGTGTATCAAGAGCCCCAAGGATATGCAGCAGGGTGCTCTTGCCGGTGCCGGACTGGCCTACGATGGCCAGCAACTCCTGCCGTCTCACTTGAAAATTGATTGCCTCAAAAAGGACCAATCGTCCGTACTGCTTACGCAAATTGCGAACTTCGACCAGGGCAGGACCTTCCGGGCTCCCAAGCGCGCCCAGGCGGCCTTTTTGGGCTTCGTCTGTGGCGGCGGCCGGCTCCATTATGTGCCTCTGAGGTCGGTAATCAATTTGTACCTACCTTCATGTATCACTAATGCACCCCTCTACGGAAGAGGGTTTGTGGGGTGGGTTGCTTCAAACTACATCAGTTCCCCTGCACCTCGCCTGATTCTGGAATCACCTGTCGCGCTATAGTGCGGGACCAACCATATACTTTTGATGCGAGATGTGCTGCTTATGATTCGACCGCCGTTCATTCGTAGCGTAGAGCTTCAGCAGGCAGAACCCTGGCGGCGGACCCAGAGGGATAGAGGGTGGCCAATAGGGATACGGCAAGCGAAACCGCACCCACAATCAGCCCATCGGTCCAGCGGGCGGCAAAGGGCAGGTAGTCGATCGAGTACACCTCGGCAGAGAGAGGAAAACGATAGTGGCCGCCGAGCCAGGAAAGACCATAGCCGGCGATCAGGCCGAGGATTGTGCCGGTCAAGCCGATGAGCAGGCCCTGCAGAAGAAAGATCATTCTCACCTGGCGCGGCTGTACCCCGAAGGACATCATGACTGCAATATCGCGCGTTTTCTCCATGACCATCATGGTCAAAGCAGTGAGGATGTTCAGGGCCGCGACGCAGACGATCAGACCGATGACGACGACGGTAACAATCCGCTCCAACATCAGGGCGTGGAAGAGGGGCCGGTTCTGTTCCATCCAGTTGTTGGTCAGGAAGCCTGGCCCGGCGGCCTGCTCGATGGAGCGGCCAATCTGGTCGGCGCGATAGAGGTCATCCACCTTGAAGGAGAGAACCGAGACCACATCTGGTTCTCCAAAGAGGCGCTGCGCGTCCGCTAGGCTGGTGAATGCCATGCCTGAGTCGTACTGATAAAAGCCGGAGTGGAAGATGCCGACGACGCGAAATCGCTGAAATTTGGGAATCAGACCCAGTGGAGTAAGTTCCCCTTGTGGACTGGTCACCAGGACGGTTGTGCCTACCCGGGCATCGATAGTATCTGCAAGGTCGTGTCCGATGACAATGGGCGGAGGGGTTTGGGCTTGATTGCTGGTGGCTGCGGCCCCGGTATCGAGCGCTGCGGTGCTGCCCATGGTGACGGTCGAGAGCAAGTCGCTGACGGTTCGCTCCTGCGCGGGAACGATGCCCTCGATGAGAGCTCCCCCAGAGCGAGCGCCGTTGGAGATGAGTACCTGCTCGTACAGGCCGGGCGCCACTGCCTTGACATGGGGCAACTGTTGCAGCCGCGCAGTCAGCCCGCGCCAGTCGCGAATGCCATCGCTGGCTACGCGCATGAGCTGCACATGCGCAGTTGAGCCCAGCAGACGGTCCTGCAGGTCACGGCGCATGCCGTTGGTGATGGCCATTGCAATGATCAAGGACGCCACTCCGGCCGCCACTCCGGCTATCGAAATGATCGTGATGATGCCGACCACCGCCTGACGGCGCTTGGCGCGGAGATAACGCACGGCGACAAACAGCTCGAAGCGCATCGTGACTAGCGGATCACGGTCTTCGCCGCGCTTACGTTTTCGTACCGGTCGTAGACGCGAACGGTAAGAATATGCTCCTGCGGGTCAGCAGAGGGCGCAGGGGCACTCTCGGGCTCTTCTGCAGGAGTGCGGGTGGTGGGAATGGCGGCGAGTGGAACGGTGAAGTCGTAGTGCTCGGTGAGCGAGTCAGAGAGCTTGCCTACCGGCTCCAGAAACTGCCATCGGCCGGCGTCGATCGAGTACTCGGCGCGAGCAATGGGCGAGGTTTGATCCGTGGCCACGAAGCCGGCATGAATCACACCGGATTGCAGGCTGCCCTGGAGCGCGGTAAGCACCGGAGGGGTGGTGTCGATGATGAAGTGGTCGCTCTCCCGCGCGCTGGTCAGCGCATCGCCCAGCATGTGCGCGGGCGCATCGCTGGCCACCACCCGTATGCGGTAACCACCATCGGGAATGCGGATCGAATCAAAAGAGTAGAAGCGTTCGGTTATGTGAGACCGGAGCAGGCGCCAGTTCTTCTCTCCATCGCCGCGGACATAGACGTCGAAGACAAGCTCGTCTCCATTTTCATCGTGGGCCGCCCAGCGGACGGTCACGGCGCTGCGGTCGCGGACGGCTGCCAGGGGCGCAGTGGACGGATCCTGGTTGTAGCTCAGATTGTTCTGCGCCGAGGGCAGGTTGATGGTGATCTGCTGCGGCTGGCCGGGCTGCGGCGCACTCTGGTTCGCCCTGGCGCCTGGCTCGACGGCAATCTCATCGATCACCGGCGCGATGTTCACCGGCAGGTAATTGATGCCCACCGAGTCAACCTGCGCCCCAGGCTCAATGACGGCTTTCCATTGAACAAAACGTGCGGCGGGAACTCCGGACGTGCCAGTGTTGGGCGTTATTTTGCGCCAGTCACTCCAATTTCGCTCGGGGTTCTCCACATTGCCGGAGCGAGCGAAGATTTCGTAAGCGCCTCCGTCGGCATTCACCTCCATGCGGCCGAATCGCGAGAACACGCCCGAGTCAAGAACGTCGCTGAGGTAAGTGCCCTGGGCGGCGGCCTGGTTGTTCAGCTTGTAGAGTCTCCCGGTATTGCTGGTGGCTACGTAAAATCCGTCGGGGGCATCGGCGAAAGCGGTTGCCTGGCCGGTCTCGGCGCGGGCTAAGTCAAGATAGGAACCGTCCTCAGCGATGCGATAAATCCGGCCCCGATTGCCGGTGGCGGCGAGCAGACCCTGTGGCGTGGCTCGCAAGGCGTACACCACGTCATCGCGCGTCGACCAGAGTTTGCGCGGAGCTCCTTGCGGACTTAGCTCGTCTACTTCGGAGCCGTCAGGAATGAGGCCGTTGCTACTGGAGGCTTGTACTGAGCCAGGGGTCACGATGGTGATGGTTGCGGTAGCCACGGCGACTCCCTGCACCGGGAGGGGCGGCAAGGGGCTCCTGGTCTTTTCCCCTACGGCCGCTACGTACAGGCGCCCGTCTGCAGACCGGGCCAGGGCGGTTACTTCGCGCTTGGGCGCGTCGTAGATGACCAGGCCTTTGCGGTCTTTGCCGATACGGTAGACCAGGCCGCCACCGTCACTGCCGGCAATTAAATCTCCGTTGGGCTCGAAGAGGAGGCAACGAATGTGCTGCTCGTCACTTTGAAAGAAGAGTTCTGCTTGAGGTGTTTCTTTGGATAGGTCGACGCGGTAGATCGCCGCCGGGCCGCCGGTTGCGAGGTATAAGGCACCCTGAGCGTCAAAGGCCAGATCCCAGATGTATCGCGCGGGGTCGCCGCCTGGCTTGGCTGCATCCGCGTTATGGACGGTGGAAGCGTCGAACACCACTGTGGCGGTGGTCTCGTCAAGGCCGGATTGGCCTGGCTTGATGCGGTACACCTTGCCGCCCGGCACGGTGGCTGCGTAGACCGAACCGTCAGGGCCAACACGAACCGTTTGCACGGTTAGTTCTTTGGTCGTGAATAATTTGGTCGAGGTGCCCGAGGGCGTTACTTTGAGCACGGTTGCCGGCGAACCGGTGCCGATGTAGGCATTGCCCTGGCTGTCAGAAGCGGCGGCCCAGATGTAGGTAGACGGGGTTAACAGTACCGACCGCAGCGCGGGCCCGGATTCCAGATACCCGCGGCTCGAAATCGCGGTACTTTGCGGTTGTCCTTTTTCGAAGTCTTCATAGCGGGATTGAACCCAGAAGCGGGTTCCCTGGGCTGGAAGGACGTGGGGATAAATGATCAGAGCTAATAAACTTGCGGTTACGACACGAGGCATCATGCTGAACCGAGTCTACTAGGCTGCATTTGTCACCACAAATGAAGGGGGGCGAGCCTCCAAGAAAGAGCATCCACACAGAGATCTCTACACTCCGCTGCGCTCCGGTCGAGATGACAAAAGGGAGAGGGGCGCTTCCAGCGAGAGTAGTTGCAAAATGGAAACCGGAGAAATCATGGGCTGGGGCTTACCCAAGGTGATGAAAAGCAGCTTCTGTTCAGCAAATACTCTCCCTGGAAACGCTCCTCTCCCCTTTGTCATCTCGACCGGAGCGCAGCGCAGTGGAGAGATCTCTGTGTGGATGCTCCTTCTTGGAAATGTTTAGTTGGCTAGGACCGCTCGGTAGCGGACCTGGTTCTTCTTTACCTTGGTCACCGCGTCGTTGGCTTTGGCCATCGCAAAGCGTTCGGTGATGGCCTGGACTTTGTGGCGCTCGGCCACGTGCAGCATTTCCCGGATCATGCGCGGACTTCCTCCTGGACTTCCGGTCACCACCTTCTGTCCTGTCACCAGCGGAGAGACCGACAAACCGAGGACGCCGGGCGGGATGCCAACGAAACATAGTTTGCCGTGGGGACGCAGAGCCCGGACATAGGCACCCCAGTCCTGATCTGCTTCTACGGTCGATAGAATGAAGTCGAAATGGCCAACCAACTTCTTGAGGGTCTTGGTCTCGCGGGTGTTCACGAAGTGCTCCGCGCCCAGAGCGCGAGCATCCGCCTCTTTTGCCGGAGAGCTGGAAAAGGCCGTGACCTCGGCTCCAAAAGCATGGGCAAACTGTACCGCCATGTGCCCCAGGCCTCCGATGCCGACAATGCCCACGCGGGATGCGGGGTTAACGCCATGGCTGCGAATGGGAGAGTAAACCGTGATGCCGCCACACAACAGGGGTGCGGCCCGCTCGCTTTCCAGACCGTCCGGGATCGGCACAACGAAACGAGCGTTGACCCGCACCCGGTCAGCATAACCGCCATTGCGTTGAACACAGGTGCCCTGGCCGTCCGCACATAAATTCTCTTCGCCCTGGAGACACCACTCACAGTGGCCGCAGGAATTCGCTTGCCAGCCCACACCTACCCGATCGCCGGAAAGCAGCCCGAGGACAGCGCTTCCAGTGGTGATGACTTTGCCCACAATCTCATGGCCCGGGATCAGGGGATAGTGGCTGATGCCCCAGTCGTTGTCGACCATGTGGATGTCGCTGCGGCAGACGCCACAGTGTGAGATGGCAATTTCGACCTCGTTGGCCTTGATGTCCCCCGGATCGTACTTGTAAGGCAGTAGTTCGGCGCCGGCGGCATGAGTGGCAAAACCTTGAAACAGAGGCATGAGCGTTGCCCTTGGCAGTGGAATGTAGTGCAAGGAGTTCCAGAGGGCCCGCGTAAGTCTACATTATTCGATTTCTACCGAGACCACCTGCATACCACTGAGCATCGCCTCCACCGGGATGGAGGTCACGGGAACTACCGATTCGCCGTTGAGGGAGATTCCACGATTGGTCCGCAGGGGCTCCAGTACATTGGCCATGGAGATGGGGATCGATGCCAGGGTACGCCCATCGACCACGGCTTGAGCATTGGGCAACAGCAGCGTTACGTACAAGCGGTCGTCTCCGTGGACGGAGTTCATCTGGTGAATGATACTGCTCAGTTCCAGAGGACCTTCGTTGGAGGACGAAGCGGTGGTCAGCCGGTCAAGCGTAGCGCCATCGCTGAGCAGAATACGGAGTGGTCCAGGATTCAACGTTAAGGGGAGGGGGATGGGAATGCGGATGTTTTTGGGTTCGCCGCGGAAAGGCCGCAGGGTCGCTTCGACCATAACGGTGTCGCCGGGGTGGGCAGCCGGCTGAGTAGCCTGGGCGCGCTCCAACTGGATGCTACGCCGGCCGGGCAGCGAATCGATGTTGAGTTCGATGCTCTGGATATTGCGAACGCGGGCGGAATTGCCATAGACGGTCTGAAAACGCTGGCCCACGGTCAGAGCGGCTCGGAGAGCTGAAGGCAATTGCTCGGTAGGAGCAATGAACGAGTCCAGATGCAGGGGCGGGTACCCATCGATCGCGACCGTACCCTTTAGCTCGTAGGTGAGCTCTTCACTGTAGCTGTTGGTTTCAAGCAGAGATTCGTAAAGAGAAACCATCACCGCCCCGGGTGTGATGTCGGGGTTATCGATGACTTCCATGTGGAGGGTGCGATCGCGCAGGCCGCCATGGGTGCGGATGGTCACCGGGATCATGCGGGCAGATTCGCCGGGAACGCCGCGTATGGCCGAGGAACGATCTTCCGTAAAGGCGCCGATGGTCTGTGTGGTGTTGACGATTTTGAAGGAATTCAAAGGCGAGGCCAGGGTGGCCACCACATCCGCCTTGGTCATGGGGATGGAAACATCGCCGTAGCGGGTGATGGGGTGGCCGCAGGCCAGTACCTGCTTGGGATCAACATAGGTCACGGTGCAGGTGGCGGCGATTTCAAGGTCTCCGCGGACCAGAAGGGCGCTTACCGCTGAGCCTGGCAGTAGGGGAGCGGAGGAGGAATCGATATGCCCGTCGTCTGAGGAGCTGCCTCCCAGGCCGGCAACCGGCGTTAAGCCCATCACCGAAACGTGTTCCTGGAAGAACCTGACTGCCTCCGGGCTAAAACCGGAAAGTACGAGCGGCGTTTCGATGGGATGGATGTCGGTCGAATCAGCTACCGGTGCAGGCCCAGGCGAGGAAAATGACGCGGTCGTCGATTGGGTAGTGTTTCCGGCCGTCCACATGGCTGCATTCGGGCTGCCATTGACGGCCAGCATTTCAGCAATTGGCGTGATACCAGCAATCGGTTCTTTACTGAATTGTCCTATTCTGTAGGAGAGAGCGCCCAGTAACTTGCCGTCGATGTAAACCGGGCTGCCACTCATGCCGGCGACGACTCCGGTGTACTCTGGTTTGGAACCGTGGAGACGCGCCAGGATCATATCCTGGTCGGGGCCGAGGACGTTTTTGAGCACTCCAAGTATTTCCACGTCCATGGTTTCCGGCTGCGTGCCTTCAAAGACGGTGTAGGCCACGCCATGGAGGCCGCGGTGCACTTCGGACAAGGGGAAGATTCCAGCCGTGGCAGACGGAGGCGGAGTAACCGAATTAGCCTGGACAGAGAGGCTACCCGCAATGACAAAAACTGCGGTTAAAACCGAAAAACAGGTTGATATACGGCTGATAGACACGTCTACAGATTAGACGTTCCAATCGTTCGAGCATAGGGGTTGAGGTAATTAGATGAAGTTAGAAGGGAAAAAATTCTTTGTTGCCGCCGTGGCTTTGCTGCTGGCCGTTGCAACCGGGGACCAGCTGGCTAAGGGCCAAGCGCCAACCACCACACCTCCTGCGAATGGCCAGCAGCAAGAGCAGCAGCCTGATCAGTCGGGACCCGATTCCGGTGGTCCGGGTGGGGATAATGGCGCCATTGCTATTCCAAAAAAGGGAGAGAAGGCGGATGTGCCTCCGCCGCCCCCCGAGCCCAAGGTCAAAAATCCTGCCGGCCTGACAAACTTCTCGCTCCGCGTGGATGTTCCCGAAGTAACCCTGGATGTTGGCGTCATCTTGCAGAAAACGCACGAGTTCGTGCCTAACCTGCAGGCTGCGAACTTTCGTGTTTATGAAGACGGCATACCGCAAAAGGTGAACGGGTTTCAACGCACCAGAGCGCCGATCACCGCGGTGCTGCTGTGTGAGTTTGCCTCCACGAATTACTATTTCGTGCATGACATGAGGAATGCAGCCTATGCCTTTGCCCAGCAATTACAGCCGGACGATTACATAGCGGTCGTGACTTATGACCTTAAGACCCAGATCCTGACCGACTTTACCCAGGACAAGCGGCTGGTGTACGAGTCCTTGAATATGTTGACGATCCCCGGGTTTAAGGAGACGGACATGTTCGATGCGGTTTACTCCACGCTTGATCGCCTTAGCCGTATTGAGGGACGCAAGTATGTGGTGCTGATTGGCTCCGGGTATGACTCCTTTAGCAAAATCAATTTGGACAAGGTGCTGGCGAAGATTAAGGCGACGCCGAATGTCACGATCTTTAGCGTGGGAACGGGACAGGCAGCCAGGATCACCGGCAATGCGCGCACCGGTATGTTCGGTCCTAAGGAAATTGACTACCTGCAGGCAGATAACCAGATGTCCACGTTTGCGCGGATGACCGGCGGCATGTCGTTTTTCCCGCGGTTTGCGGGGGAGATGCCGGATATTTTCCATTCCATCAATGACTCCATTCGGAATCAGTACGTTTTGAATTACACGCCGACGAATGCCAAGCAGGACGGGTCCTATCGCAAGATCCGAGTGGAACTGGTGGACAACGAAGGCCAGCCGCTCAAGATGCAGGACGAGAAGCATCATCCTTTGAAGTACGACATCATTGCGCGCGACGGCTACAAGGCCAAACAGCAGGTGGATTAGGCTCCACTTCGCAACTTCCAGCCATGAGTGGGTGGCCCGGGTCTCGCTTTTGAGACCTGGGTTTCTCTGGTGGAATAGGTCCTACCCGTAACACCCAGGGTCTCAAAAGCGAGACCTGGGCCACCCACTCAAAATTCGTCCGCGTCCTCTACAATCTAAAAAAAACAATTTCATTGGGTCCCGGGACGAGGCATTGGCTACAACGACACTAGCTCCGCAGCGCAAGCCTGTTCCCAAGCCGGTACATCACTCCTCAGTCGAGGGGTGGCATCCCAAACATAATCCCTGGTTGATCGCGCTCACCGTGACGCTGGCGACGTTTATGGAGGTGCTGGATACATCCATTGCGAACGTCGCCCTACCCCATATGGCCGGGACCCTGGGCGCCAGCCAGGAAGAAGCTACCTGGGTCCTGACCAGCTACCTGGTTTCCAGTGCCATCGTGTTGCCTATCTCGGGGTGGCTCTCTACCCGATACGGCCGCAAACGGTTTTACATGACCTGCGTCGCTCTGTTTACCGTGTGCTCGTTGCTTTGCGGGCTTGCGCCTACCTTACCGATACTCATCCTGGCCAGGATCCTGCAGGGCCTCGGCGGTGGAGGACTGGCCCCCAGCGAACAAGCCATCCTGGCGGATACGTTTCCGGTGGAACAAAGAGGCCAGGCATTCGCCCTCTATGGCATGGCGGTGGTAGCCGCGCCCGCGATCGGGCCGACGCTGGGCGGCTGGATCACCGACAACTTCAATTGGCATTGGATCTTCTTCATTAACCTCCCCATCGGCATCATTTCCCTGCTCCTCAGCAACCGGATGGTGGAGGATCCTCCTTACCTGGTAACCGAGAGAGCGAAAGCCAACCCCATCGATCGAGTTGGGCTGGGCCTGGTGGCAGTCGGAGTCGGCTGCCTGGAATTCGTCCTCGATAAGGGGCAGGAAAAGGACTGGTTCGGCGATCGAAACATCACCATGACCTTCGTGCTGGCCCTGGTCACGCTGGCATTCTTTGTTTGGTGGGAATGGGGGCACCCGGATCCGATCGTGGATTTGAAACTGCTGAAGAATCGCAACTTCGGCACCGCGGTAGGCTTTCAGTTCATCCTCGGTTCGGTGCTTTTCAGCACCACGGTCCTGATTCCCCAGTTTCTGCAGAGCTTGATGGGCTACACGGCCGAGCGCGCCGGGATGGCGCTTTCGGCGGGCGCGCTGGTGCTGATGGTAATGATGCCGGTGGCGGGAAAGCTAGTCTCGAGGATGGATGCGCGGCTCATGGTCTCGATCGGGTTTCTGGCAACTGCGCTCGGACTCTACAACATGACCCGGCTCGATTTGAATGTGAGTTTCGGCAACATCGTGTTGTGGCGCGTGTTCCAGGTACTGGGATTGTCGTTCATTTTTATTCCCATCAGTACGCTCAATTATGTGGGCGTGCCCAAGGGCAAGAACAATCAGATTTCCAGCTTTTCAAATTTCGCCCGCAACTTTGGCGGCAGCATGGGCACGGCGCTGCTGACAACCTTTCTTGTCCGCACACAGCAGACCCACCAGTCAGCACTGACCGCCAAACTTATTCCTGGAAGTTACGCGTACGAGAATTTTCTCGCCCAGATGCGCGGCACCCTGATGGCGGCGGGACAGTCTGCCGCGCAGGCCAAAGCTGCAGCTACCGGGTACGCGTACCAGATGTTGCTTCGACAGTCGTCGATGCTGAGCTATCAAAATGCGTTTTGGGTGCTGAGCGTGGTGGCGGCATTTCTGGTCCCGTGGCCCTTTATCATGCGCCGGCCTCCCAAGCGCAAGAAGGCACCGCCGGAGGAGGCGATGGGACACTGATCTTAATTGCGCCCCTCGATCACTTCTTCGACCCGATGTAAGGCCCCTGGCGATGGAAGCGCGGATCGGTGAGCTGTTGCAGCATAAAGTCGGCGACGTCGGCACGATTGACGCGCAGAGCGCCAGACGGAAGAGCGTCGGGCAGGACGTGATAGTTGCCGGTGAAGGGGCCATCCATCAGACGGGGCGCCCGGACGATGGTGTAATCGACATCGCTGGCTGCCAGCAAACGTTCCTGCGCGGCCTGGTCGATGAAAGGGTGCTTCAGCGCTGTCTTCCTGGCCATCCAAAGTCCCATCGCTGTGAGCGCGTTTTGGTACTTGCTCCAATCGGGGTGAAGTCCCGCGGCGCCCAGTACGATGAGCCGGGTGACGTATTCCTGACGCATTCCTTCGAGGATATGAGGGATTGCCCTGACCAGCACGTCGGACTTCTTGGTGGTGCGGGCGCCGAGTGCGGAAAGGACGGCGCGGTGGCCGCGCATGGCGTCTACGACTGCGGCAAAATCGAACACATCCCCCTTAATTATTCGCAAGTGCGGGTCGGCCGGCATCCCTTCGGGATTACGGGCGAATGCGGTGACCGTGTGCCCCTTCGCCAGCGCCTGCGTAACGATCAGTTTGCCCGTACCTCCGGTGGCGCCGAAGACAATGATCTTCATGTAAACCCAGTTGCTTCCTTCCCACTAGTTTGCAACCACCACACTATACAAGGCACAACCCTTCTGCAATGCACACATCTGAGCAGTGAGAGGATAAGTGCAACATGTCAGAAAACCTTAAACAGACGGAAGATACACTGCGCGATTTGATCGAAACTCTGCGCGATGGGCACCAGGGGTTCACGGAACTGGAAAAGAACTTGAAAGACCCGGAAGCACGCCAGCTTTTTCGCGAACAAACACTGGAGCGGGCGGGGTTCGCTGCGGAACTGGAGAATGAACTGCACCACTTCGGGGTGAAGGATGTGAAGGTGCACAGTTCTACCGCGGGTAAGGTGCATCGCGCCTGGGGTGAACTGAAGGCTCGGCTCGGGGGCGGAGACCATGCCTTGCTGGCTACGGCCGAGAAGGGTGAAGACGAGGCCAAGCATGCTTATGAAGAGGCGCTGGCGAGCGAAGATTTTCCCCTCCCATTGCGGGAGATGCTCCTCCGTCAGCAGCGCCATATCCTTGCGTCGCATGACCGCGTAAAGGCCTTGCGCGATAGGTTGGCGAATTAGATTCCGCTAAATTCTGCGTGACACCGAACGCAGGACTTAGCGAAGGAATCCGTCGGCCAGGAATTTGGTGATGAGGAACGCAGCGACTCCACCGAAGAACACCAATGCCATGCGAATCCCGGGTTCGCGGTTTACTTCCGGCACCAGGTCGGTGGCGGTCACGTAAATCGCGACTCCCGCGGCCAGTGGAAGACCAACACGGACCCAGCCAGGGAAAAAATTAATGACTAAGACACCGGCCATCGTGGCAGCCGCCACGATGACAGCTGAGGTGAGCGCGGCGGTGCGGGTGTGGCCACTGGCCAGCATGACGGAAGCGACCGTAAAACCTTCGGGCAATTTGTGCAGAAGGATGGCGACGAAAATGACCCAGCCGAGCCAGGAGGAAAGCACGAACCCGGAGGCGATGGCCACGCCGTCGAAGAGCGAATGCGCGGCCAGGCCCGCTACCACCGAATTGCTGGTGTGCCTGGAGAGAAGTTCGTCAGGACAATTCTCTTCGCCGAAATGAAAATGCGGCGTTATGGTGTGCTCCAGCAGATGAATGAGAGAGTAGCCGCCCAGGACCAGGAGCGGAGTCCAGCGGAAGGAAAGACGAAAGCTCTCCGGAATCATCTCCAGCAATGCGGCGGCAAGCATGAAGCCTGCGCCGAGGGCTACGAAGTAGCGCAGGTAGCGCTTTTCCCACTGGGTCCGGACCAGGATCAGCGCGCCGAAAACGTCGGCCAGCGCAGCCACCAGGCCCAGGAGCAGCGAAAGTGAGAAATTGGACATGAATGCGCGCGCTAGCCGCTATGCCGAATATGCATCACATCCCCGTCCTCAACCCGGTAGTCCTTACCTTCCAGGCGTAGAGTTCCCTGCGAGCGGGCGGCGGCTTCGGAGCCTGCGCTGAGCAGGGTATCCCAATGGATGGTTTCGGCGCGGATGAAATGCTTTTCGAGATCGGAATGAATGGCCCCGGCGGCCTCCTGGGCTCGGGAATTTACCGGGATGGTCCAGGCACGGCACTCGTCTTCGCCTACGGTGAAGAAGGCGACCAGGCCGAGCAGTTCGTAGCTCTTGCGGATGAGACGGCGCAGGCCGCTCTCAACTAATCCGTAGGAGGACAGAAACTCAGCCGCTTCCTCATCGCTCATTTCCGCGAGTTCGGCCTCGACCTTGCCGCAGATGGCGGTGGCGCCCGCGTTTGGCCGTGAGGCTACTTCTTCCAGCTTGTAGCGCGCAACCGCGTTTTCGAGGTCAGCGCCCAGGGTCGTGCTCTCGGCAATGTTCAGCACAAAGAGCATTGGCTTTTGCGATAGGAACATGAAGCCGCGGATCAGCTTCTTTTCTTCGGCGGACATTTCCATCTCGCGCAGCGGTTTCTCCTGCTCCAGCTGCTGCTTGCACCGCAAGAGGAGCGCGTTTTCCTTTTCGAGATCGGCGGTGCGCTGCTTCTTCAAATCTTTTTCCAGGCGCTCCAGACGTTTTTCTACCTGGGCAAGGTCAGAGAAGATCAGGTCGAAATCGACGTTTTTGATATCGCGCAGGGGGTCGATGCCGCCAACGCGGGGGATGGAGTCGTCTTCAAACGCGCACAACACGTGGATCAGGGCATCGTTGTCGCGAAGATGGGTAAGGAAGGCACTCTCCTTGAGCGCTTCCTGGCCTACGGCCGCCACATCGGCGTATTCCACCGTGGCGTAGACGATCTTTTTAGGGTTGTAGAGGGCGGCTAGTTTGTCCAGCCGATCGTCGGGGACTTTCGCCACGCCAATATGGGCCTCGCGAGGATTGGAATAGGCGGCGGTTTCAACCTTGGCCCGGGTGAGGATTTTGAACAGGGATGTCTTACCTACTTGAGGTAGACCGATAATGCCAGTTTTCATGGGAGTGTATTCCGGCCTTGCGGCGTAAGTGGTTAGTATACCTTCCCGTGCCCGGAACGCGGTTCGGACAGAAGCCTAATCCCTCAAGTCGTCGATACCAGGGTTCGGGACCAGTGGGCGGTGGCGACTAACGCGCCTATCGCGCAGAGCAGGACCAGGCCTTCCACGTGAGTGGAGGTCTCATGCAGACTGTCGAAAATCTGCCGGCCGGGATTGTTGACAGGCACCGCATCAACGTTGCCGCCGATGGATGCGCGCGCCGTATCCATGCGCGGGATGATGGAGAATTGCGAGTAGGCGGTGAGCAGCAGCATCAGCAGCACCAAAACGCTCTGCGGAATGATGCTGCGGTAATGTGCCCGCCCCAGCACCATCGCAACGAGGAAAATCAACCCGCAGAACATGCCTATCCAGTGCAGACGTACCAGCGAACCGCCAACGACGAGACCGGCGGCGTGTATACCCTGCTCCCCAAAGAGCCGTGGAAGCTCAGTAAACGCAATGGGGGCGAGCACGGCGCCAAAAAAGATGAGCGCTCCCAGCCAGACGCCGAGCGCAAGATAGACCACAGAATGAAAGAGAGTTCTCACAGTGGCGGCCGGCCGGTAAGCCGCTCAATCCGCTTGGCCATCGGAGGGTGAGTAGCGAACAAATTAGCGAAGCTGGCCCCGCTGATCAGGGGAGCCACGATAAATAAGTGGGCCGTCGATGGCGAAGCCTGCATGGGCAGGCGCTTGGAATAGGCGTCAAGCTTCTGCAAAGCACTGGCCAGCGCATAGGGATTTCCGGTGGTGTGCGCCCCGGTAGCGTCGGCCTCATATTCCCTGGACCGGGACACAGCCAGTTGGATCAGGGTCGCTGCCAGGGGAGCCAGAAAGAACATCAGGATACCGCCGCCACCCAAACCGCGGTTGCGACTGTCGCGGCCGCCGCCAAACATGCCGGAAAAATGCGCCAGCAGGGTGATAGCCCCAGCGAGTGTGGCAGCGATGGAGCTGGTGAGGATGTCGCGATTCTTCACATGACCAAGCTCGTGCGCCAACACACCTTCCAATTCCTCATCGTTGAGAAGATTGAGGATCCCCTGGGTTACGGCGACGGCAGCATGGCTGGGATTGCGCCCGGTCGCGAAGGCGTTGGGTGACTCGGTGGGGATAACGTAGATCCTCGGCATGGGTATCCCCATTCGAGGCAAGATCCGTTCCACGATCTGGTACACGCGGGGCAGCTGCTCGCGGGTCACCGGCTGCGCGCGGTACATCGATAACGCCAACTTGTCAGAATAGAAATAGCTGAAGAAGTTCATTCCGGCGGCGATGAAGAAGGCCAGAATCATTCCATCCCGGCCGCCAACCCAGGCGCCGATAAGGATGAGGAAAAGGGTGAGAGCAGTCAGTAGAAAGGCAGTCTTTAAGGTATTCATGGCGCGGCACCTCCCGCACTCAATCCATCTGTCTCTATTGTGTCACGTTGACAAACCTGGGCGAAGCGATTTGAATCTGATTTGAATTTGGCAGCAGCGGAGTACGAAACCGTGGCGTCCGGCGCTTCGATCTCGTTCTCCCCCACCAACTATGCCTCGAGCCCGAGCATCCATCCTATGAGAGCAATCGTTTATACAGTCATGACCCTGTTAACCTCTTTGTCCGCCCTGGGAGCCTCCGCTCCCCCGCAAGCCGAGATCGCTAACTCTCAATTGAAGGTGAAGCTTTATCTACCAGACCCAGCGGATGGTTTTTATCGCGGCACCAGGTTTGATTGGAGCGGTGTGGTTGGGGATCTCGAATACGCAGGTCATAGCTACTATGGCGACTGGTTCACCCAGACGGATCCCAAGATACCTGACTTTATTTATCAAGGCTCGGAGATCGTAGCCGGCCCCTGCAGTGCAATTACCGGCCCGGTGGAGGAGTTCAGGGTTGTGGGATACGACGAGGCCAAGCCCGGCGGGGCCTTCCTGAAAATCGGAGTGGGCGTATTGCGCAAGCCGGATGAAGCGCCCTATACCCAATACCGCCTGTACGAGATTGTGAACGGGGGCAAGTGGAGCGTCAAGAAAAGCAAGGACGCGGTGGAATTCACCCAAGAACTTCACGATGAAGCTTCAGGGTACGGCTACGTCTATCACAAAAAGCTAAGCCTGGTTCCAGGCAAGCCGGAGATGGTGATCGAACATAGTTTTAAAAACACAGGGAGTCGAGCAATCGATACCGACGTGTACGATCATAACTTTCTGGTGCTGGATAAGAGGCCGACCGGGGACTACACCATCAGCGTTCCGTTCACGATCACGAATAACTCGCTTGCGACCAAGGAACTGGCAGAATTCCGCAAGAACCAGATTGTGTACTTGAAGACTCTGACCGGGCAGGACACTGTCGCCACTCCGATTGAGGGTTTCAGCAAAAGCCCGGACGATTACAAGATTCGCATCGAAAATACCACTGCAAAAGCTGGGATGACGATCAGCGGGGATCGCCCCCTTGCCAAGTTGAGCCTCTGGTCCATTCGCTCGGTCCTCGCCGTCGAACCGTTCATCGATGTATCGGTTGTGCCCGGAGGCGAGACTACCTGGAAGTACCATTATGAGTACTACATTCGTTAGCGCTTAGAAAGCACGCACTATTTGCAGCTGAGAATTAATGTTCGGGTGCCCCATCCTTCGCGCTTTTTGCGAAGGGTGGGATACTACTGCTCTGCACCCGAGACCCTTGCCCCGCACCTTCTGCTTATCCCACCCTTCGCAAAAAAGCGCGAAGGATGGGGCACCCGAACATTAATTCAGGCTGCTTGCTAATCGGTTAGCACGGGGCTTATCCTGCCACAGGATCCGCAACATGAAAGCTCTGGTCAAGTACGCAAGCGGCGAAGGCAACGTTGACATAGTAGAGGTCGACGAGCCTCCTTGCGGAGAAGACCAGGTAAAGCTGGAGATCGCCTATTGCGGAATCTGCGGAACGGATCTCCATGTTCTCCACGACACCTTTCGCAACTACCCGCCGGTGATCCTCGGGCATGAGTTTTCAGGGACGGTCGTCGAAGTGGGGCGCAAGGTCACTAACGCCACCGTGGGTGAACGAGTCGCTGGTCTGGGCGCTACCGCCGTTACCTGTGGCCAATGCGAGTACTGCCGCTCTGGATATTTCATTTTCTGTGCGAGTCGCAGGGGCATGGGGCACGGAGTCAATGGGGCGTTTACCCGCTACGTGGTCATGCGTCCTGACCAGCTGTACCGAATTCCCGAAAATTTTTCGCTGGATGAAGCAGCGATGAGCGAACCCTTTGCGGCTGTGGTACAAGCGGTCACCGAGATTGCCAAGGTACGCATTGGCGAAACTGCCCTGGTCTCGGGGCCGGGCCCAATGGGATTGCTTTGTCTCAAGTTGCTGGTGGCCGAAGGAATCAAAACGATCGTCGCCGGTACCAGTGCAGATCAGGAACGCCTGAGTGCGGCGCTCCGTATTGGCGCGGCAGCGGTGATCAATGTTGGCCAGCAGAACCTCAACGAAGCGATTCGGGAGCACACCGGCGGCGTGGGTGTGGATGTAGCCTTCGAGTGCGCCGGGCACCCCGGCTCAGTGCGGGGATGTCTTGAATCGCTGCGGCCGATGGGGCGTTACACACAGGTGGCTATTTGCGGTCAGGATATCCAATTCCCTATCGATCTGATTTTCTATAAGCAACTCACGATGTCGGGTTCTGTCTGCTATACGGCGCGAACCTGGGAACGCATGATGAAGATCTACGCGGAGGGTCGCGTGCGGTTGAATGATCTTATTTCCACTAAGCTCCCTCTTTCGGAGTGGCAAACCGCCTTTCGCCTATGCGACGAGAGAAAAGTTATTAAGGTGTTGATGTATCCGGAAGAGTAATTGTTTCCGAGAGCGGAGGAGTTCATGAGCAAGACGCTGGAGAAGCCGGCTGCCTACAAAAGCCCTTTGCATGAGATGACGCAGACCACGCCCACTTGCCTATGGAACGACTCGGCAGCGTTGTCTGAGTTGACCTATTCGATTGAGCACGGCGCGGTGGGCGCTACCTGCAATCCCGTTATCGTTCTCGACGTGCTCAAGAAAGAAGCTCATCTCTGGAATGATCGCATCCGGGCCCTGGCGATCGAGCTGCCTGCAGCCACCGAGGAAGAAATTGGCTGGCGGCTGGTGGAGGAGATTTCGGCCAAGCGATCAGAATTGCTGCGGCCGGCTTTCGACAAGTACCAGGGCAGAAACGGCCGGCTCTCGATTCAAACTGACCCGCATTACTATCGCGATGCAACCGCTCTGCTGGAGCAGGCGCTGCGATTCGATGCGCTGGCGCCGAACATGATTGTGAAGATTCCCGCGACCCATGCCGGCATCGCTGCGATCGAGGAGGCGACCTACCGCGGCATCAGCATCAATGCGACGGTCTCCTTCGCTCTGCCGCAATGCGTTGCGGTGGCCGAAGCGATAGAGCGTGGTTTCACACGGCGAGAGAAGGAAGGACTGGATATTTCCAGGATGGGCCCGGTTTGTACGATCATGGGGGGCAGGCTGGACGATTGGCTGAAAGTGGTTGCTGAAAAGCAGGATATTATCCTCGAGCCCGGATATCTGGAGTGGGCTGGAGTCGCCGTATTCAAGAAGGCTTATCAGATTTATCGCCAACGCGGCTATCGTGTCCGTCTGCTGTCCGCGGCATTCCGCAACCACATGCAGTGGAGCGAGCTGGTAGGTGGGGATGTGGTAATTTCTCCTCCGTATAAGTGGCAGCTCCGTTTCAATGGCAGCGACGTAAGTGTCGCCCCACAGATTGACAAGCCGGTGGACCCTGAAATCGTAGATGAGTTGTTGCGAATGTTTCCCGACTTCCGGCGCGCCTACAACGAGGATGGTCTTTCGATGAACGAGTTTGACACTTATGGGCCCACGGTGCGCACGCTCCGCCAGTTCCTCGAAGCCACGCATGAATTAGCGGTGCGTGTGCGGGACTTGCTGCTCCCCAATCCGGATGGTTCTGCGTCCTAGCCAGGAGCTCGGGTTTTGTGCCAGCCCCGGACTTTAGTCCGGGGCTACACCAAGGGCTTGCACCAACGACTTGGCTCGGATCAAGGTGTAGCCTGCTTGGCTAAAGAATCTGCCTGAGAAATCGGTCCTGGAAGGACACGGCTGCTTCGCCGTGCCGAAATGTATTTGAGAGCTCGTGGGCTTTAAGCCCTGGTGTACCTAATCTTCTAAGCAGCAATGGGATTTAGAAGTCTGCATGAGAACTGGGTTTTGTATCAGGGCACGACTTTAGTCGGGCCGAAAATGATCGAAAATATGTCGGGCTTTAGCCCCTGCCTGTCGTGCCCAGCCCCGAATTTTTCCGCAGCCTCTT
>CAZSUK010000153.1:0-6201 GCA_964609355.1 uncultured Acidobacteriaceae bacterium
ACTTCATTTGTCCGCGAGTATTCCGTCGACCCTGTGTCGGCACCGGACGGAAGCTTCCTGGTTTACTCCGGCCCCGACATTGGGACCACGTTTTCCGTTAAGGCCGTCACTGCCGAGGGCGAACCGTACACTCTGCCACCCGTAAAACTTAGCCGCGGGGCCCGGCATTTGGCCTTTCTCCCAGGAGGACGGTCACTGGTGGTCCTGCGAGGAGAGATACAACACAAAAATCTCTGGGTTATCGACCGGCAGACAGGCACTGAACATCAGTTAACCAACCTGCCTCCCGACTTCGAAATCAACGACTTCGACATTTCTCCAGACGGCCATGAAGTTGTCCTGGAGCGGGTGCAGAACCGTTCCGACATAGTCATGCTGGATCTTTCCCGACCCTGATTGTCCATTCGTTGCTACGCCGCCCGATCGGCGCGGGCCTGAGAGAGCAAGGTACGGACCTCATCATCCGTAGTCTGCTCGAAATTATGATAGAAACTTCCTACCGAATAGAATTGCCACGGCACGCAGGCGCAGATAACCTCATCCACTTCCTTGCGGAGTTTCTCGCACGTTCCACGCGCCGCCACTGGAACGGCCACAATTAGCTTGCGAGCACTTCGCCTCAAAGCCCGCGCGGCAGCCAGCATACTCGCACCGGTCGCGACTCCATCATCCACCAGGATAGCCATACGGCCCTCGATCCGCGCGGCAGGACGTCCGCTGCGATAGGCCAGTTCCTGGCGTTCCATCTCCAACTTCTCCCGTTGAGCGACTGCATCCATCGCATCCCGATCAATCCCAAATTCCTGGATAACCTCCTGATTGAGCGCAACCGTTCCATCGGTCGTGATCGCTCCCATAGCCAACTCTCCAAAACCCGGCACTCCCAGCTTGCGAACGATGAACACGTCTAAAGGCAGATCGAGTGCACGCGCAACTTCATAGGCAACCGGCACCCCGCCGCGCGGTAGCCCGAGCACAATGCCATCCTGAGCATCACGCGCGGCCTCGGATGACAGGAAAGATCGCGCCAGTACCCGGCCGGCATCCCGGCGGTCCGCAAACTCCTTGTCCAGCGCGAGCATACTCGGACACCTCCTTGGAGGGGATGCGCTTCCTCCCGCGACGGATATCTTTCCGTATAGATCGGCGCCGGCGATAATCTCCAGGGAAATTGAGCCTGAAATGAGACTATGCACCTGAAGGCAGAGTGTTTGCCGGTGATCTCCGCATTCGGACAATCGCTCCGCCAATAACGATCGCGAACAAATCAGCGAGGTTCCATGGCAGCATCCACAAATAATACTCGTGCCCTGGTCGCTCCGTCATCCACACCAGCAAAGCCAGGCCAATCATTGCGCCATATATGAGACTGAGAGTCGTCGTGGCCGCCATCTCCCTTCCCCTGGCTGCCAAAGCGACGACACAGCCAACGAACAGAAACGAGAAAACGTGGCCGATGCCGATTCCAGTGGACGCGAAGAATGCATAGACCTTGAAGTGATGGTCGTAGACCTGGTATCTCTCCAGAACCGCAAAGATCGCGTGCTCAGGAACTCCCGCGATGAGGCGCCGTAGCATGAATCCTCCGGCGACCGCGGCAGTGGTTGACCACGGAGCGGTACGGAAGGCGGCGAAGACAAGATGTGTGATCGTTTTTAGAGCCTGCCGCCAATACCATCCTCGGCCAACAGCTAATCCGGATGTAGATGCCAGTTGGGAAAACTCCTCATGCAGATCCCCCATGATCAATTCGGCTTCTTTGGCAGATGTGAATAGGTTCACGAGCCCGGCGGCAATGCGCGGCGGCTGAACTAAATACGGTTGGGACGTCATGTGTATCTCCCAATGAGGCTGAGGCCTTCAGTCATGCTTTGGAGCGCTTTTTGTGTGCGATTAACAGCCGCCACCCCTTTAGCTGTGACACGAAAGAACCGTTTCGAACGGCCACCACGTTCAGGCGTAGGATCGCCAAGGCGAGACTTAACGTACCCTTTTGTCTCCATACGATCGAGGGTGGCATAGACGGCGCCGATCGACACCTCACGTTTAGTGCGTAATTCAATCTCCTGTCGCACGGTCACTCCATAGGCTCGATCTTCCAGCCGCAGCAGTGCCAGGACGACGATGTGCTCGAATTCACCCAGGTAATCAGGACTAGCCATTTTCTATACAATACAGAATATATCTTCGCCGTTCAAAGCGGCGCACGGTCTTTTCATTGTGCTGGAATTCGTGGTCAGTAGTTCGTGGTCAAAGCCAACCTATTGATGGAGGCACCTGAAGTAATTGCAACGTGGGATAATCCCGACATGCAAGCAGGAAAGCACGAGCGGCGGCAATTGGGCCTGCCGGCTGCCACCGCCGTGGTTACGGGAGAAGCCATCGCCCTGGGGATTTTCCTCACTCCAGCAGCGATGGCTAAATCGCTGGGATCCCCGTTGCTGCTTGGCTTGGTTTGGCTCGGCATCGCGTTCATGGCTATGTGCGGCGCGCTCTCCTATTCTGAGCTGGCGATTCGCTTCCCTGAATCCGGAGGCGAATATGTATATCTTCGCGCCGGCTATGGGGAGCGGGTTGCGTTTCTCTATGGCTGGACCAGCTCCATTGTGATGTATCCCGGGGTTGCTGCTGCGCTCGCGGTTGGCGCTGCCCCCTACGTCGCGCAATTACTTCCACCGGGCACTCCGTGGCTCACCGCCGTTCCCGCACTCCTGCTATGCACATTCGGCGCCATTAACCTGGCCGGGACACGCTTCAGTGCTGCGGTCATGTCGTTCGTCAATGGCTTCAAACTCCTTATCCTGTTCTCGCTGATTTTTTGGGCAGTCGTCTCTGGTCACGCCCATACTGCCAACCTGGTCCCGTTGACCGTTCGTCGCAGCGGCTCAGACCCCCTCTTCCCTGCAATCGCTGGTGGCGTCATGAGCGCCTTCTTCAGCTTTGGCGGCTGGTGGGAGGCGAGCAAAATTGCCGGTGAGATCCGCAATCCAACACGCACGCTGCCGCTCGCATTCCTAGGCGGCGTCACCCTCGTCACGATCATTTACCTCTTCATCAGCGCGACCTTCTTGGCTGTTGTTCCGCTTGATCAGGTCACCTCGAACACTGCGTTTGTAGCCCAGTTCGGCGGGGTGCTTTTTGGCGCCGCAGGGGCACGGGTCCTATCCGCCTGTGTGCTCGTGTGCGTTTGTGGCGGGATTGCCGCCATCACCATGGCCGCGCCCCGGGTCTGCTACGCCATGGCAAAGACCGGCGCTTTTTTCGCAGGATTTGGAAAGCTGCATCCCCGCTTCGGTACACCCGCAAATGCCGTCCTTCTGCAGACTGTTCTTGCGCTGGCTGTGCTCTTCCTGGGCGCGTTTGACCGTGTGCTGTCTTACATCATTTTTCCCGTGGTGCTCTTTTTAGCCCTGGCCGCTTCGACCCTCTTCCAGTTGAAGGCGCCGGTGCGGGGCTGGTGGTTTCCGTTCGCGCCCATCACGTTCATCGTTCTGTCTTTGATACTCGCGTTTCTCATCCTCATGCACAATCCCTTGCCCGCACTCATCGGCATCGGCATCGTGCTCTGCGGCCTACCGCTCCGTAAACTTCTTCCTGCTATGAAGGCAGCAATGCCCCTCGCCACTGAAGGAAGTTGAAACATCCGCCAGGCATTCGCGAAACCAGCCGCCGGCGGCTGCTACCATAACGCGATACCCTGCTTGGTGAAGGACACCTGATTGATACATCGCCGCTCGCTGCATTGCACCTTTCATCTCTTCGCCCTGCTTGCAGTCCTGGCAGCCACACCGTCTTACGCCCAACAACCGCCCCAAACGCAGATCATCCATGCCGGCAAACTCATTGATGTGCGCAGCGGGCAGGTGACCACAGATGCCTACATCACCGTCACGGGCGAGAGGATCGCCGCCGTCTCTACTTCCCCTCCCTCAACACCTGGTGATCATCCGGTCATTGATCTGAGCAGATTCACCATTGTCCCCGGTCTGATCGACGCTCACGGGCACATACTCTCCGATCCCACGACGCAGTCCTCTGCTTCGTACCTGCTGACCTCCGCTCCGGAGGCAACCGTCCGCGGAGTCTCTAACCTGCAACTCTGGCTCAAGCATGGGTTTACAGTCGTCCGCGATGCCTGCGAATCCTATCCGTCGTATCCGCAGTTCGCCCTCCGCAAGGGGGTTGCGGAACACCTCATCACCGGACCGCGCATTGTTGCCGCCGGTAGCTGTGTATCGCTTACCGGCGGTCATGGCGACTCTGATCGCCTCTCCCCCGATAAGCCGTCGCTGGACCAGCCCAACCAGGTGGACACCGTCGATGACGTGAGCCGCATTGTCCGCCGCGATATTAAATTCGGCGCCGACTGGATCAAGCTCATGGCGACTGGCGGCGTCATGGACCCCATCAGCGACTATCGCGTGCAGGAGTTGAGCGACGCACAGATGGCTCGCGCGGTTGAAGATGCGCATCGCGCAGGACACAAAGTGATGGCCCACGCCGAAGGCACCGTCGGCATCAAGGCCGCCGTTCGCGCGGGCGTCGACTCGATTGAGCACGGCACTATGCTCGACGAGGAAGGCGCAAAGTTGATGGCCGAACGAGGTACCTGGCTGGTACCGACGCTCTATTGCTTCCAGCATGATTTACAGACTGGACTTTCCAAAGGCCGCGAACCCAGCAGCATGGCGAAAGGCATTGCCATCGTGAAAGAACAGGGTCCCGCATTTCAACGCGCTTTGAAGTATCACGTCAAGATTGCTTACGGCGTCGATGATGACGACGTCGATGAGTCGGTTTCGAAAGAGTTCGGTGCGCTGGTAAGAGGTGGTATGACACCACTCCAGGCGCTCCAGGCAGCAACGATGAACGGCGCAGAGTTGCTATCCCTGGACCATGACCTTGGGACCATTGAGCCGGGCAAGTTCGCCGATTTTGTGGCGGTGCCTTCGAACCCGCTCGACGATATCACGGTCATGGAGCACGTTGCCTGGGTCATGAAATCTGGAGTGATCGTGAAGCCCCTGTCCTGACTCATCGGGCAGCACGTTAGAGTGAATCGTCTACGGCGTGTCCTCAGCCGCCAAAGTAGTACCTTTTTAGAACCACGAGTGCCGGGCGAATTGAGACGCGCTGGGAACTTGGCTACCGCTACGTCGGCCCATTTGACGAGTCATCCGCTCCGGCCGCGAAACACGAAACACCCGAACCATCCGGACCGACTCAGCGCAACTCTACCTTTTCCGGCGCATGGTGAGGGGATACGACTCACCCGGTATAGTTCCCGGTCACGAGGCAGCAGCTATCTTCTCTTGACATAGTTTGCCTATGGCAGTAGCGTGTTGTTGGCATAGCCTGGCTATGCTAGAGGTTTTTGTTTGGCTGGAGAGGTGTTGTTTGAATCGAGATGAGATTCCGCCGGGCACGCTTTACCTGCTGATCCTGAAGACGCTGGCGCGGCACGTCGAGCTACATGGATATGAGATTGCCAATTCGATTCAGCGCACTTCAGACGATGTGCTCCAGGTCGAAGAGGGGTCGCTGTATCCGGCGCTGCAACGAATGTTGATCAAAGGCTGGGTGACGGCGGAGTGGGGGACGACGGCTGGAAACCGGCGTGCGCGCTACTACAAGCTGACGGCCGCTGGGCGCAACCAGCTGGTGCTGGAGATCTCGCAGTTTAAGCGCGTGATGGGGGCGATTGGACACGTGATCCAGACGGCGTGAGGAGAGATGAATAAAATCCATGAGCTGTTGCGCCGTTTGCGCATGCTGTTTAACCGGAAGCAATTTCGCGCAGATCTGGAAGAAGAGATGCGTCTGCATTTGGAGCTGCGAGAGCGGGAGCAGACAGAAAAGGGTGTGGTTCCGTCTGAGTCACGGCGCGCGGCATATCGCAGATTTGGCAATCCAACCTCAATCAAGGAGCAGAGCTATATGGCATGGGGATGGGGATGGTTGGAGAGCTTGGTGCAAGATACGCGTTTCGCGCTGCGACAGTTGTGGAAGACTCCGGGATTTACGGTTACCGCGATCCTCACGCTGGCGCTGGGGATTGGGGCGAATGCGGCTATTTTTACGCTGGTGAAAGCGGTGCTGCTGACGAACCTGCCGGTGGTCGACCCGAAGGCGCTGGTGCGTGTGGGTGATTGGGCTGACTGTTGCCAGAACTCCGGGCCCAACCTGTGGCACGACGGAGAC
>CAZSUK010000154.1:0-3589 GCA_964609355.1 uncultured Acidobacteriaceae bacterium
GCCCGGTCGACAGGTTGGTCAACCTGATCAAGGAATTCATGGGCAGTGTGCGGTGGGCTGCCGTGAGAGCGTCCTTGTCGAAGATCTCTCCGTTAGCACCTCGCCGCTTGTCATAAGGAGGCCCGTACCAGCTGGCGAGCCCCTCCTCGCTGTAGATCACCGGATGAGAGCTCACAAAATCTGCATCTGCTGGTGAATCCGCAATTGTGGCTGGTGAGGCAGGAGGGCCGGAGGCCGAAGGGAGAGGTGGCGCGGGGCTAACCGGGGGTGCGGCCGGTGCAATTGCAGGCGGTGGTGGGGCAGCCGCGGTGGTAGTGGGTTTGTGCCGGCACCCAATACTGAGAGCCATCGCACTGATCAGGAGCCCCTGCGGAAGCGCGCGCAGCCATGGGCGGCGCAGCAACACTCTAATGGACTCCGCGATGGTCGTCGAGCTGCTCGGCCAGTTTTCTCAGTCGATCCGCAGCAACGTGCAATGCCTGCGAGGAGTTCTGCCGCAGCTGAGGCACTACCTGGTCATTGAGGTAGGCGATCACTTTCTTCACCTCTTCTTCTGCCCGTGGCAATGCCTGGTTGAACCGCTGGTCTACTTTTTTGCCAAAATTTTCGAATCGGCTACCACTTCTGTCATCGGACTGTTGGTCCATAACCCCTCACTTCTGCATCTCTCCCAGATGACCGGCCGCGGGAGTGTGT
This sequence comes from uncultured Acidobacteriaceae bacterium, assembly GCA_964609355.1. Taxonomy (GTDB): domain Bacteria; phylum Acidobacteriota; class Terriglobia; order Terriglobales; family Acidobacteriaceae; genus PALSA-350. Next base: position 697 of record CAZSUK010000154.1, read on the forward strand.
TCACAGGTAGAGTACCGCACCAGGGCAGGCGGGGGACTACTGTAGCGCGCTTGCGCCTTAGTCCCCAGGCTCGCTTAGACTGGAGTGGGACGAACTTGGAAGCTCAAAAGGGTGCCTTGACGAATTCTGTGCGACAGTTTTGCCGCCTATTGTTAGTTTGCCTGGCAATCCCAGCTGTGGGGCCCGCGCAGACGACGTTCGGGTCGCCTGCAACCCTGACGGCAGCTGCCCTCCCCGACGCGCCCCAAGCGCAAGCTTCAGGCCAACAATTTGAGCCCCCCGCGCGGCAGATGGCTACCATACCGCCGCCCCGGAAATATGCACAGGTAATTGAGCTCGGGCAGGCGGCGCAGCCGTTCACTCCTATCGATAAGGTCATCTTCTCCTTCACTGAGGTTGCCCGGCCCATTACCCTCATCCCCGCGCTCTACTCGGCTAGCTATGAACAGCTTTTTCAAACCGACCCCAAGTATGGAAATGATTCTGGAGCCTACGGGGAGAAGATAGGCGCGGCCCTCCTACGGCGAGCCACTCTGCGGGTTTACTCCGACGGAATTTTTGCGTCAGCCTTTCATCAGGACCCGCGTTATTACCGCGTAGCGAGCGGCAGCCTGGTGCATCGCGGCCTGCTTTCCGCCCGGCAGGCTTTTGTCCGCCGCAGCGACGACGGCGTCAATCAGTTCAACTATTCCGGAATCGTAGGCCGAGCTGCCTCCGCCGTTACCGTTCTGGGCTACTATCCCTCCGTTAGCAGGACTGGCAAGGTGGTCGGGCTCACCTTTGCGACCTCGATCGCCTCTGACATGGGCGGCAACCTGGTGCTTGAATTTCTTCCCAACATAATTCGTAAGTTTCCTATCATGCAGAAGCTTCGTCTGGAGTAACAGCGGACTCTTTTTTCTGCTATAGGATCGGATGTGCGAAGTGTTGTTAACGGAGTTTTCCTGCTAGCGACCCTTCTGGTGGGGCGGCAGGTTTTGCTCGGGCAGCAGCCGACTTCGCTTACGAATCTGCCCGACGCACCGCAACCAGCCGAATCGGCCACGACCGAAGAGCCACCGATCCAAGAGCCACCAATTCAGGAGCCTTCTCCCGGCAATACTGTCCCTGATAATCGATCCGGGGAGGGCGTCAGGCAGAATCAAGGGCAGAGGAGTAATCGCCGTCCCGGATTCCCCCCTGTCAGCCCGCCTGCACCGGGAGGAATGCCCGTGCCTCCCGCCGCCCGCCCCAATATTTTCGGAGTGCGCTCGCAATGTCTTCCCGATTCGTCCAGCCCCGCGCAGAAGATCATGAGCTGTCAACCCGACATTCCGGTCTTCAACCGCTTTCTTGACACCGCGACCCCTCTTCCGCTCACAGCCAGGCAAAAGGGGCTCCTGGCAGTGAAAAACGTAATCGACCCCGGAAACCTGCTGACCATCGGAGGCCTCTCGGCCATCACCATCGCGACCGATGCCCATACCGCGGACGGACCCGGATTCCCAGGATTTGCCAAGAATGCCGGCGTGTCGCTGTCCCAGGACATGACGGGTGAGTTCTTCGGTACTTTCCTTATTCCGTCTATTGTCCATCAGGACCCGCACTACCATCGCATGCCCAATCTATCGGTTCGCCGGCGCATCCTGCACGTTCTCGACTCGGTAGTGATTGCCCAGAGTGATCAGGGGGTGCCGATGTTCAACTACGCGACCGTCGTGGGCACCATCTGCACCAACTCGCTGGGCAATGTCTACGTTCCTGGCCGCAAGCATAGTTTTGGAGCCAGCGCGGCTCGAATATCGACCTCCCTGGCCACCGACCCAATCGGCAACGCAATCACGGAATTCGTGCCCGATCTGGCGCGCCATGTCAATGTCCAGGTGGTGATCGTGCAAAGAATCATCAACCGTGTAGCCATAGCAGAGGGCGGGACGTCCGCAGCCCCGTAATTACCCGAATGGAGCAGGGTATCCGGATCGGCACCGTCATGGTTGCCCTCACAGCCGTTCAAATCAATACTTTGCCGTCCGCCTCGTTTTTCTCGCCGTTCGACGGTACTGAATTTTAACCGGACGCCGAAGTCCGTACTCTATAACTGGGTTGAACCGGCCTCGCAAGGTTCAACTATCAGATTCTTCAGTGCCTTCGGCCCCAGCATTTCAGCGTCAATCCATCAGGAGACCTTCATGTCCAGAGCCGTCAAATATTCAGAGAGAGCGGTAACGATTCTCGCGCAAGGCGCCTGGTCGGTTTTTGAACGAGTGAACCGCATCAGCCCAAATGCTTCTTTCACGCCGAAGTGGTCTGAAAAGCCGCTGCTGAAGTCCTACCAGAAAGAGAAGCCGCCCCTCGGCTGGCCGCGCAGCACCGACTCCCTCTGTCCCAAGTGCGTGCCCGAGATCCGCCAGCAGATCATTGACGGCAAGCTGCCCCACGAAGTGCTCCTGAATGAAAAGGTGGGCGAGATCAAGGCCCAGATCATCGAGCGCGACGGCAAGATCCTGATGGTGAAGGATTGCCCCAAACACGGTCATTTTGAAGATGTCATGGCCATCGACACCGAGTTCTTCCGCCATCTGGAAGAGGTTTTCCCCGGCCGCGACATCAAGGCGCATAACGACGACAAGCTGCACAACCACGGCACCTCGACCGTGACCCATGGACGTGGTTCGGTCTTGACCATCGATCTGACCAACCGTTGCAACATGATGTGCGATCCCTGCTTCATGGACGCCAACCAGGTCGGCTTTGTGCACGAGCTGACGTGGGACGAGATCAAGACCATGCTCGACAACGCCATCTCCATCAAGCCGCGCCGCCAGATGTCGGTGCAGTTTTCTGGTGGTGAGCCGACGCTGTCGCCCTACTTCCTCGACGCCATCGCCTACTCCCGCAAGGTGGGTTACAACTC
>CAZSUK010000155.1:0-7525 GCA_964609355.1 uncultured Acidobacteriaceae bacterium
ATTTGGGCCAATGATGCGCCACGCAGGTAGGCATGAACCAGGCCGGCGGTGAAAGCATCGCCGGCGCCCACGGTATCCACTAGCTTGATGGGAAAGCCGGGATGGCGAAAGGAAGCATCGCGGGTGGTGACTACGCTGCCTTCACGCCCTAAGGTGGTGGCAACGAGTTTGCAGCGGGGAAAACTTTGCAAGAGCGAACGAGCGGCGGCCTCTGGAGTGGGAGGATGCCCGAATCCCAGGAAAGAGAACGCCAAGGGCAACTCTTCATCGCTGACCTTGATGATGGTGGCATGGTCAAGCGACCAGCGAACCACCTCCGGGGTGCACCAGGGCATCCTTATATTGATGTCGAAAACACGCACGCACTGGGGATTGGTGGCCTCGAGAAAAGCCTGGATGGTGGACCGCGATTCCTGGTGGCGCTGGGCCAAGGTGCCGAAACAGACCTCATCCACGGCGGGAGCGATTTCGAGCAGGCCGGGCATAAGACGGATGAAGTCCCAGGCCACTCCTATGGGAAAGAGGTAGCTGGGCTGGTTGTCGGCGGAAAATGTAACCTCGACCGTCCCGGTAGCGTGGGTTGAGTCCAGTTGCAGTTCTAGATCGAGGTTTGGTTGAACGAGTATGCTTTCGGCGTTTCTACCGTATTGATCGTCACCTACGCTGGAAACGAGGACAGCACGGTTTCCCAGCCGGGCACAGAACACGGAAAAATTGGTCGTGGTTCCGCCCAGTCTTGGACCGCCGGGCAGAAGGTCCCACAGCAGCTCACCGATTCCGACAATTTGCGGGGTGGGGGTCAAATCAATCCTTCAGCATCGGGCGGAGTGTACCACACGGTTTGGCAGTGATTCGACGTTGCGAAATAACAACTGAAGCGGCAAGCTGGTAAACATGCCGGAATTGCCGGACATTACCGCTTATCTCAGCGCGCTCGAGCCGCGGATTGTTGGCCAGCCGCTGGAACACGTCCGCATTACAAGCGCGTTTCTGCTGCGGACGGTCCGGCCGCCGGTGGCCAGCGTAGAGGGCCGCGTGGTGCGAGAACTGCGGCGCATCGGGAAACGCATTGCCATTGGCCTGGAAGGAGATCTCTGGCTGGTGCTTCACTTGATGATTGCCGGTCGGCTGCATTGGCGTCCGGCAGGAGCAAAGCTGGGGGGACGGCAAAATCTGGCGGCATTCGACTTTCCTCATGGCTCGCTTGTATTGACGGAAGCGGGGAGCAAGCGGCGCGCATCGTTGCATGTGTTCGAGGGTGAGGCGGCTTTACGCTCCATAGATCCCGGGGGAATCGACGTGCTCTCGAGCGATCCGAAGACGTTTCGGGAGGCGCTCACGGTGGAGAATCGAACGCTCAAGCGGGCGCTTACGGATCCGCGGATTTTGAGCGGCGTTGGGAATGCGTATTCTGATGAGATTTTGCATGCAGCGCAGTTATCTCCGGTGGCGCTGACCCAAAAGCTAAAGCCAGAGGAATGGGAAAGGCTCTACGATGCGACGCAGAGCACGCTACGGTTGTGGATTGAGCGGTTGGGGGAAGAGGCCAAGGCGGGGTTTCCGGAAAAGGTGACGGCGTTTCGTAAAGATATGGCGGTGCACGGACGGTATGGATTGCCTTGCCCACGATGCGGTGAGCCAATCCAGAGAATTCGCTACGCGGATAATGAAACGGATTATTGCGTTCGTTGCCAGACGGGCGGCAAGCTGCTGGCCGATCGCAGTCTTTCGCGATTATTGAAATCGGACTGGCCTCGCACGCTGGATGAACTGGAGACGCTTAAGCGCCGCTGAGGAGTGACTGCCGTCTCAGCCAAACTTGAGCCTGTCATGGATTCGCGCATCCCAGGGTCACCAGACCAGCCGGAAGTTTCACGCTGCAAAGCCATTGTGGGAAGAGAGGATCCGGGGAGGACGTGGCGCTTGGAGCCAGATAGCCATACCCCAGGGCTGTCGTAGCCGTAGCCGTAAAATTACCGACAAGAGTCGCCATGCAGCTGGGTACATTGGAAGTGTTCTGGCAGTTTGGCGCACCCGGAACAGTGGCATTGGTAAAGCCTGGATTCGTCCCCAATATGTTGTTGGGACCATAGGCAAAGGTGCCGCTATTGGCCAGGTAGGTGTTGTTGCCGTTTACGCCGAAGGCAAAGTTGCTGTTCACGGTGTCAGTGAAATCGCCTGACTGGACGGATAACGCATAGATAGGATTCACACCGCAACCCGTTGCACTCTTAGTAGAGACCAAATTGCCATACACCTGTGTATCGCTTGCTGTCTCAAGAGCAACTTCGCCACAACCCATGTCATTTTGATTTGGATCGGTGAGGTTTCCCCAGGTTGTATTTTGCGTGATGATAATGGTCGCATGGGACGCACCTGCGGAATTGTTGTAGACCTCAATCCCTCTGCCACCGTTGTTTACCAGAATGTTGTTCTTTACCAGCGTTTGCTGGGTATAGGGCGTTCCTCCGTTATGGGAGAAATCAAAGGTGTCGAGGATCACGCCTTCTCCATCGGTAGGCGGTGTGCCATTGCACGGATCAGGATCCAAATTGCTGTATGAGAAGTTGCCACCAATGTACAGGTGAGTGCCGGCATTGTTATCGGAGGCAATCGGCTGATAAATGTTGAACCCGCTGTAACACTCGCCGTTTCCTCTGGCACTGTCGTAAGCGATGTTACCCACATATGCTATGTAGTCGACGCTGGCAGTGGTCGAGTTGTTGTAAGCCGTGAATCCTCCACCCATGCAACCGTTTGCCACATCGTCGGCAAAGATAATGTGGTGAACGGTGACCGGAGCAGATAATTTTGGCCCAGCATGAAAGCAGGCGGCGTTTACCGATGTGCTGGTTGTAATTTCCCATCCCTGCACGCCCCAGTAGCTTTCATCGACCCAGATGCCATCTGACCCGGTGGCCGAAATCCTGCAGCTATCAAAGACCGCACACTGCAGCCAAGCGACGTTATTGCCCAATATGCAGGTCACTGTACCCCAGCTGCCAGTATTGAAATTCGACGCTGAGTAGGTGCCGGAAGCGGCGATAATGACGTCGCCGCAGTTCACGGGATGGTTTGGGCTCAACCACGGCGAACTAGCGGACAAGCCGCTGTTGGAGTCATTTCCCGTTGGAGAGAGATAGTAGGTTGCGGGAGGGCTGGTGACAATGAAACTTGTGCTGGTCGCCGCGGTGAGGCCGGAACTGGTTGCCGACAGCGTGTAGCTTCCTTCGCTACTCACCGTAAGATTGCTAAAAGTCGCGACGCCATTCTGCGGGGTGACGCTCAGCGTTCCGCCGAGCTGGGTATTGCCTACCAGCGCAATCGCGATCGGGTTGGTGTCGGCGGCCACGGTGTTTCCAGTGGCATCTTGAATTGCGACCTGCACGGCCGGTGAGATCGACGCCCCGGTCAACGCATTCGACGGCTGCACCAAAAACGCCAGCTTTACCGGCGTTGCGACAGTAAAGGCGGCGCTGGTGGCTGCATTCAAGCCTGGGCTGGTCGCCGAAAGGGTGTAACTTCCCGGAGTACTCACTGAGAGGTTACTAAACGTCACAATACCATTCTGCGGCTTAGCGGTTAGGGTTCCTTGCAGTCCGGCGCCACTAGTAAGCGCAAGTGTGACTGGGTTGGCGGCTGCCGCCACGGTGTTTCCGCCAGCATCCTGTATCGCGACCTGGACGGCCGGCGAGATCACGACCCCGGTTACTGCGTTCGAAGGTTGCACCAAAAACGCCAGCTTCACCGGGGTGGTTACAGTAAAAGCCGCGCTGGTCGCTGAGGTAAGGCCGGTGCTGGTTGCCGAAAGGGTATAAGTTCCCGCAGTGCTGACGGTCAAATTGCTAAAACTTGCAATACCGTTCTGCGCCGTGGCGGTGAGCGTTCCGCCAAGACCGGCACCCGCTGTCAGTGCAAGCGTGACCACATTCGTCGCGTTGGTCACGAGGTTTCCATCGGCACCCTCTACCTGTACCTGGACTGCCGGTGAGATCACGGCTCCGGTCAACGCATTCTCAGGCTGCTGTAGAAATGCCAATTTCGCAGGAGGATGGGCCGGCGTAATGGTCAATACTGATGAAGCGACCCCACTGGATACCCCCTGGACAACCGCTATCGCCTGCACCGTGGAAGAGGCATTAATCGAGATAGGCCCGGTATAGGCTGCGGAAGAGGTTGAGGGGACTGTTCCATCCGTTGTCTCGTAGATGGTGGCTCCAGAGGTTGCGTCGGTGATGGTGACCTGTTGCGTGCCGACGTATGTGCCGGTTGCGGGTGAGATGGAGGGAGTAGCCGGCTGCGGCTGAACAGGATTCGCCATTGCCGATGACCCTCCGCCACACCCGGTCATCGTGGTAACCGTCATCGCGATTACCGTCACGCCAAGCGTCACCAGGCAATATGGGAGGCGTGACAGATGGCGGATCGAGACAGGAGGATTCTTCAGAGACGCCGGCGAACGCGAATAGTCATCGCCAAAGGCGCGGGGCAGAGAAATCCATCTGGAGGAATCTAAAGAAGTTGCTACCCATCGAATGACCGAGATTCCTAATACCCTCACCCGAGCGATGAGAGTTTGTGAACCTAAGCAGGAGGAAGGCAGGAACTTCATTGCAATTCACATTACAAAAGTTTGGCAGGTTCAATCTAACTCAAACCAGGTAAATCCACAGCAACGAAAAGGTAACCTACTAGAGGCCACTGGTGCTACTCATTGCGCAGAGCAACCATCGGATCTACTTTGGTAGCGCGACGGGCAGGCAGGTAACAGGCCAGGAGGATCACGAGAAGAACTACTGACGTCACGATAGATATGATGACCGGATCATTGGCACTCAATCCGTATACGAAACTGGCCACGAGATTCCGCAAAAAGAACGCCGTTGCCACTCCAATCACAACTCCAGCAATAGCAAGCCTGGCGCCCTGCTTCAGGATCAGACGGAACACATCCCGCGAATGCGCGCCTAGTGCGATGCGGATGCCAATCTCCTTCGTGCGCTGTGCAACGGAATAGGCCATGACGGCATAAACTCCGATTGCAGCCAGGACAAGAGCGAGCGCTGAAAAGACGCCCAACAACGACAAGTCAAAGCGGCGCAAAGACCCGGAATCCACGACCATCGAATCCATAGTCTTCACCTCGTAGACTGCCACATTCTTATTGACACCCGCTACGGCGGCGCGGATCGCATTTAGAAGATCGCCTTGGGCAAGGGTGCTGCGGATGGCAACGGCCAGGTTCGCTTCCAGTAGGGGCCGAATTGTGTCTGGAATCTGCGTATAGGGGTAGTATGCGGTAGGCTCAATGTCAACATCAGCGCCCCAGTGCCGGACATCCCCGACAACTCCCACAACTGTGCACCATGGGCTGCCCTTGAAATCGGGCTTCAAGCGTTTGCCAATCGGGTTGTCGCCCGGCCAATACTTGCGAGAGAGGCTCTCACTCACAATGGCGACCGCCGGCGTGTTCGCGGCGTCATGTTCGTCGAAGGCGCGGCCGCGCAGCAACGGAATCTCCAAGGTACGGAAATAGTCTCCGCCTACCGCTCTGTAGCGGGTAACCACTTCATCCTGCGCGGCAACTGGATTTTTTCCCTCAACCGCAATGGGCATGGAAGGATCCGTGCCGCTCATGGGCAAGTCGCGCGCTACCGCTGCCGCCTGCACTCCTGGCACAGCCTGAATTCGTTCTGCAACCTGATGATAAAAGTCGGCAATGGGCTGCCCTGTCAACTGCGCGGGGGCAGCGATGCGGAAGGTCAGCACGTTCGTCGAAACAAACCCCAGTTCGACGCTCCGCAGTGACCAGAGGCTTTTCATTGCAAGCCCTGCACCAATCAGCAGGATGGACGCAAGCGCAGTCTCGGTAATCACCAGCACCGAGCGATGCGGGCCAAACCCGCCGCTGCTCGCAGCTCCCCTCTCATTCAGGCCATCGTTCACATCGACACGCGCGGCCTCAATGGCTGGAGCCATTCCAAATAGAATGCCAACCGCCAGCGAGATCAGAAGCGAATATGCCAGGACATGGCCATCGACGCTGACTTCCTCGATGCGAGGAACGCTCGGAGGATGCATTGCCAGCATCCCGCGCAAAACAAGAAATGCAATGGCCACTCCGAGGGCGCCACCGCTGGACGCAAGCAGCAAGCTCTCAGTCAGCACTTGCCGGACGACTCGTAGTGGTGAAGCCCCCAGCGCAGTACGGAGTGCCATCTCACGGCGCCGCGCCGATCCTCGGGCTAGCAACAGGTTTGCGACATTGGAGCAGGCAATCAGCAGCACAAAGGCGACGCAACCCATCAGCATCAGCAGCGCGGGCCTCACCTCGCTTGTAAAGGCATCGTTGAGCGTCCTAAGAAAAACGCCAAAGCCCACATCGCCGGTCGCGTCTTCGCGGTGCAGGCGTGCCGCAACGCCATCAAGTTCCGCCCGTGCCTGCTGCACGCTGACCCCATCTGGCAGGCGAATAAAGCCGCCTAACCAGTGCACGGTCGGCGATGAGCCGATTCCGTTGTTCCCGGTAAGCTGTAAAGGTGTCCACAGCAGTTCCTTACCGCCGAAGATATCGAATCCGGCGGGCATCACGCCTACGACGGTGTAAGGCTCTCCATCCAGTTGTATCGCCGTGCCTGTGATGCGCGGATTTCCTTTATAGCGGTTCTTCCATAGAACGTAGCTCAGCACAACAAAGTTACCTGAGCCTGCAACGTCTTCCTGTGCGGAAAAGAAGCGGCCCAGCATTGGGTGTACGCCCAGCATTGGCAGCATGTCGTAAGACATGCGACCCCCAGCAATGCGTTCTGGCTGGTCATCGGTGCTATTGAGGTTGTACTCCCAGTTGACGTGTGCGGCTAGGTTTGCCAACAGGCCTCCCTGCTGCTTCCAGGCCAGAAAGTCCTGCGTAGAAAAGAGATTCAGGTTCCCATTTGCCTGGCGCTGAGAGACCACCAGGACGCGTGCGGGATCCTTGAACGGCCAGGGGTTTAACAGCACAGAATGAATCACGCTGTACATGGCGGTGTTGGCGCCGATTCCTAACCCCAGGGTGAGCACCGCAGCCAGCGTGAAGCGACTGGATTTTAGAAGGGACCTTGCTCCGTATCGAATGTCTTGTAGAAAGCTCTCCATCGTCGCTGACCTTCTTTGGATATTCAGACGGATGTGTCCAGACAGTTGTTACGCAAACGAGCCAGTTATTTCTATGGAGTGTTTGGGAATTCAGGAGAAAACGGACGGCAGATCTCTCCACTTCGTCCCTAATGAACAAACCGGCTTTCCGTTGTGTCCGGCTGTTGCGGAAGGCGGAAGGGGGATTCGCGTATCCCACCCTTCGCAAAGGACGCGAAGGATGGGGCACCCGTCGATTGGTGGCGGGGATAGAGCCCAAAAGCGCTACCGCACGTCGTTTGCTCCTTGAGATGACAATGGGTATGGTTCTGGACGAAAGGCTGTGGTGGGCTTCGCCCATCGTTTTTCGGCCCAGGTACGCTTTGGCGAACCTGGCTCACCCCTGTGGAGT
>CAZSUK010000156.1:0-3135 GCA_964609355.1 uncultured Acidobacteriaceae bacterium
TTCTGATGCGCAAAGTTGTGGCCGAGGCCGTCACGCCCGTGGGTTGGCCGAAGGTGGCCGAGACACTGGACAAACTCGCGGCCAGGCACATTCCGATTTATGCCTGCGGCGCCTGCTCCCGGGCTCGTGGCGTAACCGAGGTCGATCTCAGCAACTACGGAGCCAAGTACGGAAATCCCACGATCTTTGTTTCTCTGGTGGAATGGGCCGACAAAGTGATTACAGAATAGTGGCAAGATCAAACGCGATCTCTACAGGGCCAGAGCAGACTAGTAGCACGGGCCCGTCCCAGCTCACGGTCAGATCGTCAACCGGCGTCGTCCATCAAGCATTGAGGCCGTCCAATTTCCTGTAAAGTCGGATTTCGGTATATTCCCCTGAGGCGAGCGGTCGGGGTGGGCAGGTTACCGAGATTCCCGTATTCAAGGAACTCCGTCGAAACTCCACGAGACCCAAGGCTGCGTCGCTTCCGAATTGCTGACCACACGCCAGGAACTTGCGATCCTGGGTAAATCGTTGCTTCGAGTGCCTCCTGGTCCGGAACAGACCGGACCACGTTACCGGCGTACAAAGCCGGGGGGCGCAAAAGTGGTAAGGCGTATGCGTTCGACCGGTTCTATCCGTGTCCTGTCTATCGAGACGACGCCTACACTGCTAGAAAATGAACGGGGCAAGCGCTTTAACTTTGTCGCGATAGTGCAGATATTGCTCGCCGAAGCTCTGCACCATAAAACGCTCTTCAGCCCGGGTCTTCAGCCAAAAGGAAAGCCCGCAAATCAGAACGCCGACAAAACAACGTATCCCGCCTCGCTGGAGCGCCGAGCCGAGCATCCCCAACAGGATGCCGCTGTAGATGGGGTGCCGGACGATGCGATAGGGACCCGTCCGCACGAGCGTGTGATTTTCCTTCACTGTGACACGATTGCTCCAATTGCTGCCGAGTATGAGCCGGCCCCAGATGCTGAAGGCAACACCTATCAGCACGACTAGAAGGCCCGCGAGCACGATGGGGATATTCACCGAAAATAACTGACGGTCGAGCCACGGAATCCCACTCTGTTTGGCAAAGATCATATACACGCCGACCAAGAGGATGGCAGTGTAGAGGAGCTGCGAGGCACTCGATTGGCTCTGGACGGTTCGCTTGGTACGCAGGGCGCCCACTACCCACACGATTACAAGAACCAGCCATAGAAACGATGTCGATAAACGGAGCTGTTCAATTGGAACTGCTTGAGTCACATTCTCCTCCTTGACCTTTCGGGTAATTTGTACCTGTGCGAGTCTTAGTTTAGAGTCCACGAAAGTCTGTCCGTCGTCTTGTTCAATCTAGATGATTTTGAGCTAGACCACTCGTGCAATCAGCTTGCTCTGCCTCAGAAGCGCTACCGTCATCCAGCTGATTCCCACCGCTGCAAGCGATACGGCAATGCCCTTCACAAAAGCCGGCAGCGTCCAACGCAGCGCCACGTACTGTATCCAGATGACAAACGCGTAGTGCATAAGGTAGATCCCATATGCATTCGCGCTCAGGCTGTCTGCCCATCGCCAGGGCCGCGCAAAGCGAACGACCAGCGCCATTACAAACAGACTCGACGCTGCGCAGGAACATGCGAACCCGATCCTCCCGCCCGTCCCGTTTCCGGTTCGCACACACGTAATCGTGACCATCAACATGAGCGCAGACAGCAAACACCAAAACCACCATGCGCGTGCCAGCCGTCCAGTCCGCTCAAAGATCTCTATGTGCAGTCCGAACGCACCCAGGTACACGCCAATTGCAAAGTAAATAAAGTAATGCAGCGTGCGGCTGGCCTGTACTGCGAACGGTCCCCAACTCCACCAGGTCAGCGGACCGAAGCGCATGGACATCGGCGCATAGACGAGCCACGACATTACGGCAAGCATCAAGAATAGTAACAGCGGCCGTTTGCTTAGAGCGCGCACCCGACTCGCCATTGCGTCTACAGTGTGCGGGACCGTCACGAAGCTCAGCGCCGCTATGCAATCAAACACCAGCAGGACCCCGAGGAACCACACTGGCCCGGCCGGCCATTTGCCCAACGCAAACCAAGCGCTTGCGTAGCTGCCAAAGCGCGGCGCGCCGCCCCACTGTAGATATGCCGGGTAATAGGCAAGGGGAGACAGCACAACTGCTCCAACCGCAAACGGAACGCCAAGACGCAGCAGGCGCCGGCGGAGATACGGCCCCGCATTGTGTTGCTGCAACCCCGGCCATACGAAGAGCCCGGAGATGAGAAACATCAGGGCCATGAAGAAAATGTCGTTCCATGCAGCCAGCAAATCGAAGCCCGGCCACTTTACGCTGTCACTGATGGGGACTGCTGTCCACAACAGCGTCGGATATGTGAACCCAAGCCGCGGTGGTTTAATCGAGAAGTAGGCGAGCACGGAATGATGTATTACTACCAGCAGGGTCACAAATGCGCGCAGGTAGGAGAGCTGGAACAGCCGTTGTGTTGATTGGTTTTGCATACAGTACCGCCCTTCCAAACTAAGTTTGAACACACTCATCCCATGGCAGCGGACAGATGTTTCTGTCCGCCGCGGCTTTCTCGGCACAAAGTCAGCTGCTTACGAGGGTGAGGATGAAAAGTCTAGATAAAGTCCCTTTTGCGCGCCTGCACAAAAAACGTGAAAGCAATCATCAGCACAATTAATGCGAGCTCTGCCATCAGCAACGCCGTCGCCGTTCCGCTCCATCGCACGGTCGCACTTCTCATCAATCCGCCGATCTGCGGCAGCCGAACGATGGACCACCCGATGCCATTCAGGCCGATCGCACCGAGCTGGGCTACGGCCACGGTCCAGCCGTGCGACTCAGTAGTAACCGAGACTACAGTTATCAGGCACGTGGTCATCAGAATCTCCACCGCCATGATCAACACAAACGGAATCAGGCCGTGAGGAATGCCAGGCGTCAGCAGAATCGTCGCCACAATAGCGGCAACCAGCGGGACCCACAGCGCGAAAAAGATCAGAAAGCCGCCGGCAATTTTCGAGATCGTGTACTCCCAATAACTGATCGGCAGACTCATCACAAACGGGAGAGTCAATTGCCTCCGTTCGCTCGAGGCGGACATCATCACCATCGCGCCCATACCGATCAGGATC
>CAZSUK010000157.1:0-2657 GCA_964609355.1 uncultured Acidobacteriaceae bacterium
AAACCCGGTCTTTGCATCGGCACGCTCGGGCCGGGCATCGCCAACCTGGCCGGAGCGATGATGTGCGCCAAAGTGGAGAACTCGCCGGTCATTTTCCTCGGCGGTCAGCGTGCGCGCATCACGGAACAACGGGTGCGTCGCGGCCGCATTCAGTTCGTCAAGCAGTCGGCTCTGGTCGAGCCCTCGGTGAAGTACTGCGCGAGCATCGAATACGCGAACCAGACGGACGAGATCATTCGCGAGGCGTTGCGCGTCGCGCAGACGGGCACGCCGGGGCCGGTCTACATCGAGTACCCGCAGCACGTGATTCTCGAAGAGCTCGACGTGCCGGAGCCGATCCCACCCGAGGCCTATCGCCTCGTGCAGCAGGGCGCGAGCGCGCAGATGATTGCAAAGGCCGTGCAGTTCATCAAAGCGGCAAAGCAGCCCATCCTGCTCGTGGGGCATGGCGCGCATTGCGCACGCGCCGGCGAGTCGATCAAGGCGCTCGCCAAGCTGATGAACTGCCCGGTCATTCAAACCTCGGGCGGCACCGCGTTCATCGCGGGCCTGGAGGATCGAACGTTCCCGTATGGATTCTCGGCCGCGGCCGTCGAGGCGGTGGTCAAGTCGGATCTTTGTCTCGCCATCGGCACCGAGCTGGGGGAGCCTGTTCACTTCGGCAAGTGGCGTCACTGGGTCGAGAACAACGCGAATCGCAAGTGGCTCTACGTGCAGCTCGATCCCACCGCGATCGGTGTGAATCGGCCGATCGATGTGCCGCTGGTGGGCGACTTGCGGGCGATCGTTCCACAACTGGTCGAGGCGCTCAAGGGTTCCGAGCGTGCTGCGTCGCCGGAGTTTGCCGGCTGGATCAAGAAGGACGCGGATCAACTGAAGGAACTGGCGCAGTCTGCTCCGTCCGGGAAGACGCCGGTGCATACGGCGCGTTGGGTGGTCGAGGCGACCCAGGCGTTCCCGAAAAACGGCATCATGGTTCGCGATGGCGGCGCCACGGTGATCTTCCAGTGGACTTACTCGCAAGCAAAGCCGCACGACGTCATCTGGAACCAGAATTTCGGACACCTCGGAACCGGACTGCCGTACGCGATCGGGGCGATGGTTGCCGACGGCGCCAAGCGGCCGGGGATGCTGCTCACCAGCGACTCCTCGTTCTTGTTTCACATCTCCGAGCTTGAGACCGCAGCGCGGCTGAAATTACCTCTCGTCTGCGTGGTCGGTGTCGACCACCAGTGGGGTCTTGAAGTGGGCGTCTACAAGCGAACCTTCGGCAAAGGCTCGGCTGAAACCGGCGTGCACTGGAGCAAGGACGTACGGTTCGACAAAATCGCCGAAGGCTTTGGCTGCTACGGCGAATATGTCGAGCGGGCGGAGGACATCGGCCCAGCCATCAAGCGCGCGTATGCCAGCGGCAAGACGGCCGTCCTGCATGTGCCGATCGACCCGATCGCAAATTCCGAGGAAATGCCGAACTACGGCGAGTTCAGGACCTGGTACGCGGAAGGGCAACAGTAGACTGTCGCAAGTGTCCCTGGCTACTTCAATAAAGTCGAGAGTGTGTTATGCGCGAATATTTGAAGTTTTATATCGGCGGTCAGTGGGTCGACCCGGCGGAGCTGAAAACACTGGATGTCACCAACCCGGCAACCGAACAGGTTAGCGGCAAGATCGCTCTTGGCTCGGCGGCCGACGTCGATCGGGCCGTCAAAGCCGCGCGCAAGGCATTCGCAACCTGGTCGCTCACGAGCCGGGAGGAGCGCCTCGCTGTATTGCAACGCATTCTCGAGCAATACCAGAAGCGTGCCGGCGATCTCGGCGCCGCGATCACCGAAGAGATGGGTGCGCCGAAAGCGCTCGCCCATGGCTTTCAGGTGGGTTTGGGGGCCGGACATCTGAGCACGGCCATCGAAGTGCTGAAGAATTTCCCCTTCGAGGAGCCGCGGGGCGCGACCATGATCGTGAAGGAGCCCGTAGGAGTCTGCGGCCTGATCACGCCCTGGAACTGGCCGCTGAACCAGATCGCCGTCAAGGTGTTCCCCGCGCTCGCGACCGGTTGCACCGTGATTTTGAAGCCCTCGGAAGTTGCGCCATTCTCCGCCCAGATCTTCGCCGAGATCATGCATGCCGCGGGTGTGCCTGCCGGCGTGTTCAATCTCATCCAGGGCGACGGTGCGGGCGTCGGCTCGGCGCTCGCCCGCCATCCCGATATCGACTTGATCTCGTTCACGGGCTCGACGCGCGCCGGTGTGGACATCGCGAAGAACGCGGCGGCCAGCGTGAAGCGCGTGTGCCAGGAGCTCGGCGGCAAGAGCCCCAATATCATTTTCGATGATGTGCAGTTCGCCAAGCATGTCGCGGCCGGTGTCGCATCCATGATGGGGAATTCCGGTCAAACCTGTAGCGCTCCCTCGCGCATGCTCGTTCCCAAGGGACGGATGGATGAAGCGATCCGCATCGCGCGGGAGGCTGCTTCGAAGGTCACGGTCGGCGATCCGCAAGGGGATTTTGGAATCGGTCCCGTGGTCTCGAGAGCGCAGTTCGAAAAGGTCCAGACGCTGATCCAAAAGGGCGTCGACGAAGGCGCCACGCTCGTGGCGGGCGGACCCGGCCGGCCCGAAGGGCTGAACAAGGGCTATTACGTGAAGCCCACGGTGTTC
>CAZSUK010000158.1:0-10294 GCA_964609355.1 uncultured Acidobacteriaceae bacterium
TGGTGCGCGACCAGGCACAAGTGCTGGCGAAAGTCCTGCGCGAAGGTACCCCTTTGGGGCGCGAAGGAATCCTCAACGCGCTGTGGGATTTTCATGTGCGCCACTATGCTCTCCCCGCTCTGAAAGAGAATACGGTCTCCATCGGTCTGCCAGCGGTCCTTACTAAGTACGTCAGCGGCGTGCCCGATCTGCATCGTGAGGGTTATGAATATCCGCCCTATCGTGAAGCGGTCGACTTCAAATACGACGTCCACAACGGATTTTTCCAGACCCGGATCGGCAACGACAGCGACCTGATCCATTTCTTCAAGAGCTCTGGTCCGGAGTTGGAAAACGCCCTCCTGGCCTGCCTTGAAGGCGCCAACGACACCATGAAGATCGAAGTGCTGAAGGCGGGCAGCACGCTGAGCGGAGCCGGCGATGAGCGCTTTACCCTGGCGGCGCTGAACTTATCCGAGGATCCGAACCTCGAGGTGCGGCAGACGGTGCGCTATGTCTACGAGGATGGGCAGCGCGGCATCCTGAATCTCGATGCCCCCTCTGCACCCGATCCGCGTTTGGTCAGCAAGGTAGTCGAGATTCTGAAGCAAGGCAATCCTGACAGCCAGGCAGTAGTGCTACCCCTGCTGGCGGCGCTGCCCAGCGATTCTCCCTGGGGACGGCAGCCGGAGGTCCTGGCCTCTCTGCGAGGCCTGCTGGAACAACAACCTCGCCCCGCCAACTACGCCCAGGTGCTGAATGCGGCTTCGTCGTTTCAGCGGCTCATGCAAGAGCCGGCGATGCGCGATCAGGTGTTGGCTGGTTTGAACGACGCGAACCCAGAGGTGCAGCGAGCAGCCGTGCGGGTTTGCCTGGAACACTTTTTAGGCAACGCGCAAACCGCGCCGCTGGTGAAGACGGCGTTCGCCAACCTGAACCCCCAAGGGATGGGTGTGTTCGTGGAAGAAGTGGGGGATCCCAAATTTCTGAGCCGGCACTTGGGCATTGCGGGTGGGGCTGTGTCGCAGGATCAGGCCTACTTCTTGAATAAGAACAACCTGGTGGCGGTGAAAAAGCCAACAGATTTGCTGGACAATCCCCTGGTCTTGGACACGGTGCTGGCCAGCCTGCGCAGCCCCGACAACAATGTGCGGGCGGCGGGGCTGGATGTGCTGCGAAAAGTAAAAGGAGTGGAGCAGCGGCCCGAGTTCCGCACTGCGATGGAGCAGTTACAAAACGACAGCAACCCGCGGCTGAAGCTGATCGCGGCCAGCGTGCTGGGAGGAAAGAAGCTGAGCGAGGCGCTCAAGGATGTTCAACCTGGCTCAGTGCTTGACTTCAATTACTTCGTGGCTAAGATTGAGCCGATTTTGGCTACGCAGGGCGCGGACGGAAAAGCCTGCGTGTTTTGCCATGCCAGCCATGTGATCTTCAAGTTGCGGCCGCCCAATGACCAAGGGGTCTTTTCCGATCAGGACAGCGAAGATAATTACAAATATGCGATGCACGTGGTGGATATCAGTGATCCGACCAGGAGCCTGATGCTCATCAAGCCAACGCGGCCTACGGACAGCGCGGGGAATGTGGGTGATTACCTGGCCACACACAATGGCGGCCAACGTTGGAAGGGCAATGAACAGAGCTGGCAATATCGCACGATTCTGGAGTGGATTCGTGGCGGCCGATTGGAGACTGCGGCTGTAGCGAAATAGACCTGCCTGTCCGGACTTGCCTAGCCCTGCCTGAGAGCCTGGTTTTGTATTCAGAGAGATTGTTCCCCTGTCCCGCTTTGCGTGCTCGATTTTCCTGTTCAAAAGGTGCAATTGACAGACAGTGAAGATCGTTACAAAAATGTTTCTTAAGAAACATGGTCGTCGAACGATCGGCAATCATAGTTAACGTATAGGTAACTTCCACGGATTCCCGATGATGTTGCAGGAAAGCGCTGGCGGTTGTCGTTGTTAGAAAAGACTCACGATCAGATCGGCCGGGAACCGTCAGAAGGCTTCTGGGTGCGGAACGCTTCGGTTTCGACCGGCCAGTGTAACGATCCCGGCTTATCCCGCACTACTGCTAAGAACCATTGACACCTGGGCCGCTTCCAAAAGGTTGAATCTGCGAGCCCAAAACATGAGGCCCGCTCATTGAACTCGACAACTACTCTGACGCCCTCCCTTGCCGGGCGAACTCTGTTGATCCATGGCTACTCCGCCAGCGCAGCCGCGCTCCAGCCATGGAAAACGGTTCTGGTGGCCGCGGGGATCCCCACCGTAACCATCAACATTGGCAACTACATCACCCTCAATAACGAAGTAACCCTCAAAGATCTCGGGGAAGCCTTCGATCGCGCACTACGCCTCACCAGGTGGAGCTCGCCGGCCGGCGACGATAGCTGGACCTTTGACGCGATTGTCCACTCCACGGGAATGCTCGTTCTCCGGCAATGGCTAGCAAGCGATCCCTTTCTCGGAACCGATAATCCCCAAAGCCGGATCAGGAGGCTGAAGCATCTGGTGGGATTGGCGCCCGCGACCTTCGGGTCACCGCAGGCCAAGCAGGGTCGGAGCTGGCTTGGGGCACTGATCAAAGGGAACCGGCATCTTGGCCCCGACTTCCTGAACGCGGGTAACCAGGTGCTCGATGGCTTGGAGTTAGGCAGCCGCTACACATGGGAGCTGGCCCACAAAGACATGGTGTGCGCCACCCCGCTCTACGATAAAGGCCCCAACACTCCCTACGTCGCCGTGTTCATCGGAAACGTCGGTTACGAAGGGGTAACTTCCCTGGCAAACCCGCCAGGAGCCGACGGAACGGTACGGTGGGCGGGCTGCGCTCTCAACACCCGCAAAGTGAGTGTAGACTTCCGTCGCGATGCGAAGCTTACCAATCCGGCTGGCCAAACCTGCCGCTGCAACATCAGCCGGTGGACTTCGAACCGCCAGGGCGCGCCCATGATCGCTGTAGACGGCAAGAACCATGGCACAATCGTCGCCGAACCCGATCAACAGGTCGCCAATCTCATGACTCGTTTCTTCAAAGTTGTCGATGAGGGAAGCTACAACACCTGGGAGGCAGACGCCCTGACTTTCGGGAACAAGGGCCTACCCAGAATGAATGCGGCCAGCAAAGACGGAGCAACAGGAGGCGCAGGCTGGCAGCAACTTCTAGTGCACGTGGTCGACGACCATGGAGATAACGTGACCGACTACAACATCCAGCTATTTATCGGCGACAATCTAGATCAATCCGATGACCCCACGTTCCCCCCGATCCCGTTGATCGTCGACACCTACTCTGGCGACGGGAGCTACCGCTGTTTCTATGTCCGGCTGTCGGACGCCATGCTGGCCATCAACACTCCAGCCGGGCCGCAAAAGAAACTTTGGCTGGAGCTGATTGCATCCAGCGGTTCGAGTTTCATCGAATATGAAGCCTACACCGGACGCGATAGCAAGCCGGAGCGCCTCACCATCGATCACCAGACCGGCAAACCGGTGAAGATGGATATTTCCCCCCTCTCCCAGGGGGATCAAACGCTTTTGTATCCCTACACGACGACTTTGCTTGAGATCTTTGTCGAGCGGGAGCCGCTGCCTTTAGACAACGTGAGCCAGCTCTTCGCCTTCGTGGAATAAGGCAAGACCGGCGTACGAAAAAGGAGGTTCAGGTATCGGTGGGTTGCAATCGCCCAATGCCGGCGCTCCCGCGTATGAACGCGGTCCAATCCTTCAGCATTTCCCTGTAAAGCAGAATCTCGTGTTTCAGGAGGCCACACTATGGTTGAGATTCGTGAATCGAATTCCGGGTTCCAGCTCCAGTTGGAGAAGGAACTTCGTTTCGCCCTGGTTATGTACGGTGGCGTATCGCTGGCTATTTATATTAACGGGGTGGCCCAGGAATTCTATTCCCTTGTCCGTGCAACCGCTGACGATGGAAAAGGGAACCTGCTGCCTGTCCAGAGCAAGACAGAAGAAATCTATCGTAAGTTGGCTTCCGCCCTCGGGGCGTCCGCAATCTATGCGCCGGATAAAAAGATTCGCTCGCGATTTGTCGTCGACATCTTGTCCGGAACATCTGCCGGTGGTATCAATGCCGTGTTTCTGGCAAAGGCCTTAGCACAAGGTCAGGACTTTCGCGCTCTCGAAACACTATGGATACACCAGGCCGATATCTCAGTGCTTCTCAATGATAAATTTGCCGGCCCCAGTCCCGCTGGTTTTAGCATCGCTAAGCAACACCCTCCCGAATCAGTTCTCGATAGCGGAAAGATGTACGCGTTGCTCCTTGGCGCCCTGGACCGAATGGAGAAGAGCAGGTCACAGGATCCAGTACTCGTGCAAGAGGTAGATTTATTCGTAACCACTACTGACCTGGCTGGACTGGCGGTCCCGCTCACCCTCGCCGACCAGGTCGTCTTCGAACGCCGCCACCGTGCTGTGTTCCGCTTTCGGCGGAGCCCATACCTGCCTGCGTCGCCGGCACCCGGCCAGAATGGCATACCGGGAGAGTTCAGAGACGATTTTCGCTGCGAGTTCAATCCGTTCCTCGCCTTTGCTGGGCGGTGCACCTCCGCATTTCCAGTTGCTTTTGAGCCCACGCGCCTAAAGGACATAGACCCGATCTTGCAGCAGTCCGCCTATTGGAAGGCACAGGAAACTGGTTCAGCCAACCCTCAGTGGCAGCGTTTCCTCGATGACTATGTCGCGGAAGACGGTCAGCTTGATCGTAAACATCCGCCTTGTCGATACCCTTCCCGCGCCTTTGCCGACGGTGGATATCTGAATAACAAGCCGTTCAGCTATGCCATTGAGGAGCTTGGGATACGCGGCGGGGACTTACCCTATGAACGAAAACTGGTCTACATCGAGCCATCTCCGGAGACGATGAGCAGCCACTCATCGGAATGCCACAAGCCTGATGCCATCGCAAATGCGCTGGCGGCTTCGCTGACGCTTCCGCGATACCAGACGATCGGCGAAGACCTTCGAAGAGTAACGGCGCGTAATCATCTCGTACAAAAGATTCAAGGCATCATCGGAGAAATTGACAACGACATCGATGGCAATCCCGCGCTCCTGAGTGCCTGGCTGGCGTATGACTCCGCTGCTTACCGCAAAAAAGATCTTACAACTATGGTCAGCGAACGCGGAGCGCTCTACGCCGCCTATCACAGACTAAAAATTAAAAGCGTTACCGAGGACCTGACCCGGTTCATTGTCGCGGCGCTCAATCTTGACGAAGCTTCCGACGATTTTCGCCTCATCTACTACCTCGTCTGGGCTTGGCGATCCGGACAATATTCTTGTGACCTGGACCCCAACTTTCCGCAGAAGCACCTCGAAAGTGATTTTTTGATCCAATTTGACGGCGCGTACCGGGAACGGCGATGGTACTTCGTACAAAACCGCCTGGATACACTGTATGGATTGGGGAAAAACGCGGCTCGAGTGCTACAAGCGGCCGGCATCCACTTACCGCTACCCGAAATTGGGTCCGAACCGGCAACTCAACTTCAAGTTGCGATCCGCAAAGTTCGCGGTCAGAGAACGGGAGCACACCAGGGACTGGTTTCAATTCTGGCAGAACTCCGTCTCTTGCGAAACCAGTTGCTGCAGCGAGGCGACGCCAATCCTTTGTCCGCGATTTTCAAGCCGGAAGCCCGTATCAACATCGAGAAACTGCGCGCGTCGAAACTGCTTCACTCGTCCGAAGATATAAGCCGGAGATCCGCTGAAGAATTTCTTCAAGCTGATGGCAAGAATTTTTGCCTTGCCATTCAGAAGGCGATGACGGTTATCTCAAGAAAGCACGGCACGCGATTCCGCTACGGGCATCGAGCGATGCAGATCACATTTCCTGGCCCCGTGCAGGTCCCCCGGATCTTTGCTGTCGACCAGGTGCTTCCCTATTTCGTCCGCTACTTCTATGACCGGTTTGATTTTTATGACGCTGTTGCATTTCCCATTACCTATGGCACCGATGTAGGCATCCTAAAGACCGCTGAGGTTCATCGCGTGAGCCCACAGGACGCAACGTCCCTGATCAACGAGCTGGACGACCCGAAACAGAGACGAAAACTGGCAGGAGATACTTTCTTTGCATTCGGCTCCTTCTTCCAGCGTTGGTGGCGAGAAAACGACGTCATGTGGGGGAGGCTCGACGGCGCGGAGAGAATCATCACCATGTTGCTTACCGGGAAAGAGAACCAGAACCTGCGCTCACAGCTCATCGAGGAAGCTCACCTCGGAATTATCGAGGAAACCATGAGCAAAGTGAACTTTCAAGCCTTCAAAGACGCGATCGTCGCGCAGTTTAGGGATACCGGTAAGAACGGCCAACCTGATCCGCGGTTCGAGACATCTACAGCAGTCGCGCAGCCAACGCCCGGTTCCGTTTCAACCCCAGGCTCTGTCCGCGAATTTTTGCGCAGCTCTTTCTCTGTCGATCGAACTTACCGTCTGCAATGGACGCTACCGATCGCAGCCAGAAGCGCTAGAATTGCCAGCAGCCTGTTGTATTTCATTTCGAAAGAACGAAGGAGAGCAGGACGATCCGACGGCAGACTCGCGTCACTTGCGTCGCATCAGCCAGAAGACGCTCACCGCAACAATCGCAACTAGTCCGGCCACAAAGTAGAAATCAATCCGATTTGGATGTTCTAGCGACAGCATGTCCACCAGTCCTATCCTGACCAGCATACTAGATTCGCAATCGCTTGTTTTCTTCTGCGAATCTTCGTAATCGTTGCCTTACGATGACTTCGTTTACACCGGGATCTCTGTCCTCTATTCAATAGCATTTCAGTTGTTGTGCCGAAATACTTCGTCTAAGTCGGCACGGATTTTACCTGCGAAGCTGCTGAAGACAGCATCATTCGCTTGCGCGAACTCGGAAGGGGCCCTGCTCGCTGAAGCACGACTCTACCACAAAGGGTTGTTGTGTCGCCCTGCAAACAGAGCGAGGGTTCCTTCCTCGAAGGCCACGCCTTTGCCTCTTAGGATCTCGAGCGCTGGTTATGGCGTCGAGCCTCAGCTAACCCGGCAAACCCGACGCGACTCGATTTTTGAGACAAAAACCGGTCCCCGCTACAGCGCTTGGGGTATACTTCCGAAAAGTTAGCCGGAGACATGCTTCCCGGGCTTTCATGCATACCGCTGAATATCCACTCCACAGATATTCAGTGCCTCACCCCAATGGGAATTGACCGCTTGCCGAGTAAGGCAACCCGGCACCGCCAGGCGTGCGGCGATTCGTCACAGCTATGGGCTCAGGGATCTCGGTCAGCTCAGTAGACAGTTCAATTTTCGCTAGAACAATGCGTTCTCCACTGCGATTTCGGAGGCCCAATGAGGCGACATGTCTTTGCAGCCATCATGGCTGTACCCGCACTGGTCATTTTGTTCTCTCCCGCCCGGCTCCCGGGCCAACAGGCAACAACCTCGCTTAGCGGAACCATCTCCGATGCAAGCGGGGCCCTTGTGCCCGGCGCTACCGTGACCATCAGTCGTGGGTCAACCGGCGAAGTCAGGAAGACCACAGCCAGTGCCCACGGTCTATACCGGTTCGAGCAACTTGATCCCGGCACCTGGACGATCACGGCCAACGCAACCGGCTTTGGCAACCAGACCAAGGTCGCGGAACTCCTGGTCAGCAATCCGGCTACGGTTGACTTCAGGATGACGCTCGAAACGGTGTCGCAGACGGTGGACGTTACCGCGCAGACGGTCGCGCTCAATACCTCGGACGCAACCCTTGGCAGCGCGGTAAACAACGCGACTATCCAGGCCTTGCCTATGGAAGACCGCAACGTTCCTGACCTGCTTAGCCTGCAGCCCGGCGTGCTCTATTTAGGTCATAACATCGACGCTGATAGCGATAGCCGCACTGGTAGCGTCAATGGTGTTCGTTCCGATCAGGGTAACGTCACCCTGGACGGCATGGACGACAATGATCAAATAAATGGGTATGCATTTACAGGCGTACTGCGCGAAACTTTGGATTCCGTGGAAGAGTTTCGTGTCACCACCGGTCTGGCAAATTCTGATCAGGGCCGCTCCGCCGGCGCCCAGGTCAACCTGGTGACCAAGAGCGGTACGAATAATTTTCATGGCGGCTTATATGAATACAACCGAAATACCCAAACCGCCGCCAACGACTGGTTCAACAAGCAGTCTGAGTTAGCCTCGGGTCTGCCCAATATCCCCGGCAAATACATTCGCAACACGTTTGGCGGCGACGTGGGTGGTCCGGTCAAACGCGATAAGCTCTTTTTCTTTGGCAACTACGAAGGCTCGCACATCCGTGAGAACGAGCAGGTGGAGCGGACCACTCCGTTTGCCTCGCTCAAGGCGGGAGAGCTTAAATATTTGAGTAACGGCAATGTGGTCACGCTCTCCCCAGCACAAATTGCGGTCATGGACCCCAACTGCTCAGCCAACGGAACCTGCCCCTGGGGCCCGGGAGACGACCCGTACATGCTGACGTTGTTGAACGAGTATCCCACCGCCAATGGCTCGGCTTTGGGCGATGGTTTGAACTTTGGCTCGTTCTCCTTCTCCTCGGCCGCGCCCATCAACCTGAATACGACCATCGCTCGCCTGGACTGGTACGCAACGTCGAAGCATCGGCTCTTTGTACGCGGCAACCTGCAGGACGACACCACTGCCGATGTCCTCCAGTATCCTGGGCAAACCCCGTCGTATCTCACGAAAGACAACAGCAAGGGCATCACGGCAGGCGATACCTGGACCATCACCAACAATCTCATCAACGACTTTCGCTACGGCTACGTACGCCAGGGCTATAGCAAAGCGGGGCAGGATTGCGGCGCTTACGTCCAGCTGGGATATGTGTCCCAGCCTACTTCCGAAAATTGCTCCACCATCGTCCACGTGCCGGTCAACAACTTCATTGACAACATGACCTGGTCGCACAAAAACCACACGCTGGCTTACGGCGTCAATTTGCGCATTATCACCAACTACCAGAATTCGAACACGACCTCTTACGGTTTCGCCAGCACCAACAATCAGTGGCTGAATACCGGCGGCGCTATTTCCGGCACCGGGGGTAG
This sequence comes from uncultured Acidobacteriaceae bacterium, assembly GCA_964609355.1. Lineage (GTDB taxonomy): Bacteria > Acidobacteriota > Terriglobia > Terriglobales > Acidobacteriaceae > PALSA-350. The sequence goes on from CAZSUK010000158.1 coordinate 9,053, forward strand.
TCTCGACCCCGATGCTTTTGGCTACCCCACTGTCGACAGCGGGAACCAAACCAGCTACGACATCGCAGCCGGTATCGTTGCCGGCCTGGTGCCCTTTACCCAGGGGCAATTCAACTTTCAAGTAAACGCTGATGGTCAGTCGGGCAATGCATTGGCTGCGGGGGCGCCCATTACCCGGAACTATCTCTCGCACGAATTTGAGTACTACATTCAGGACTCCTGGAAGGCTCTGCCCAACCTGACGCTCACCTTCGGCATACGGCATGTACTTCTGCAAGCCCCCTATGAGACCAACGGACAACAGCTCCAACCAACCATCGATACTCACCAATGGTTTGTGAACCGTTATACAGCGGCGGCTGTGGGCCAGAGCGACCAACCGGATCTAGCGTTTTCGCCATCTGGCCAGGCGCGCGGTCTTCGCCCGTACTGGAACATGCAGCGGAACAACATCGCCCCGCGCGTTGCTGTTGTGTACTCACCTGACACTAAAACGACAGTGCGAGGCGGTTTTGGGTTGTTCTTTGACCACTTTGGGGAAGGCATCGTCGATACCTTTTCCCAGTTTGGCTCCTTCGGCATTAACACCCAGATCACGAATCCGGCAGGCCAGTATTCCGTGGATAATTCTCCTCGCTTTACCGGCATCAATAACATTCCACCGTTACAAGGGGTCAACATCCCGTCAGTTATCCCGTATCCTTACACCCCGCCCAATACCGTCAATAACGGGCTCGCCATTACCTGGGGCATTGATAATCACCTGAAGACGCCATACACCATTGCGGCCGACTTCTCTATACAGCGCGAGTTGTCGCATGGCTTTTCTGTTGAGGCCGACTATGTCGGCACCTTCGGGCGGCATTTGCTACAACAGCTCGATCTTGCTGAGCCGCTTGATCTGGTCGATCCAAAATCCGGAATGGACTACTTCGCTGCCGGCACACTGCTTGCAAAAGCAACGTACGCCGGTCAGACAACCGTCCCGGCTATCCCCTACTGGGAGGATATGTTTCCCTACCTTGCCAGCCCTACCATGAGCGCAACGCAAAATATTTACACCAACGTTTACCAGCAACAGGCGCTCTCGGGCAATGACTCCTTCGCCCTCGCTGTGCTGGATGCATTTTGTCTCCCCAGTGAAGGTGGCCTGGGTTGCGGACCCAATGTCGACCCCAATGGAAACGTCACAACAAGGTTCTATCAACGGCAGTTCTCGTCGTTGTTTGCCTGGTCGTCGAT
>CAZSUK010000159.1:0-3518 GCA_964609355.1 uncultured Acidobacteriaceae bacterium
ATCGCCCTTAAATATGGGACGGAATTCCGATGATTAACCCGCCCCGATGAGTGATTAGTCGCCGAAGCGCGTTTCGAGATCAGTGCCAAGGAAAAGTGTACGAATTCCTGGGTTCTGAGTGGATGACCGCCTAACCGGAAATTACTCTGGTTTTTGTATTAGTCTCCATAAGCGCGCTTGGGACATGCCCAACGAGCCAGTCCAACTCAGTTCTGGAAACTCGGACACAAGCCGACTGTGAGGACTAATTGGGTTTTTCGGTGAGTGCTTTGACTGGTCAGCACTAATAGAGATTTGCTGATGGCGACTCAGCTTCACTGGCCACAAGCCCGTTTACGAGGGAGTAAGTCGTTCTGGCCTCTTTACGCACAATACGCTCTTTACGCGATCAGACTCCACCGCGTCGCCGGCCCGCCACCCGTAACCAACCGTTCCGCCCTCACCCGCCCTTTCCCCTGCAGCATCGTCAACGCCCGGTTCATCTCCGCTGTCGACTTATGACTATGGAACGAACGATTAATCTCTGTCTGCGTTAACCCTTCCGGAGCACCCTTAAGCATCTTCAAAATCGCATCCGCAGTTTCATCACCCAGAACATCCCCAAAAACAAACCGGACAGACTCCTCACAATATCCCCACACCGCTTGTGCCGCCTGCAAGTGTTCCAGGCGAATGAAAGGGGAGCCATCCAGCACTGCGTAAAAAGTAGAGAGTCGCACCACCTGCGCCTCGGCCCTCGCCGTCATCGACCCAAACATTCCGCTCGCCCCCACAGCCAGTTCTGCGTAGATACCTTCCCATGCGCGGAAAGCCTCGTCGTCGAAATCCACCCTGCCCAGCTCACACGCGCCCAACACTGCCCTCCGGACTCGCCCGGCCAAGGCGTCTACCTCGGCCTGGTCAACATCACGTCCGCCGCGCGCCAGCAGCTTAGACCGCCGCGCGCAACACCACAGGATCCGGTTGCCAAACCCGTTCGCCCGATCCGTGCTCGTCAGCAGCCGCTGCAGCTCCTCCGCCGTCACATTGCCAATCAGCGCAACATGCGGCTCCTGGCAGGAGTCTTTGTTGCTGCGCGCTACAATGCGCAGAGGTTTTCCATCCCAGCAGTCCCGCAGGATAGCGCTGAGAATATTTCCCTCTCGCCCAGCCTGGTGCAGCACCGTGCTGAACTCCGACTCAATCACCAGTAGCCGCTTGTCCTGCTCCCCGTTGTCCACCGTCTGCCGCTCAAAACGCAAAAACGATCCATCCCTCGCTTTGATCGCGATATCGTCTTCCCGCCCGTCCCGCACGGCTTCAATCAGTCCTTCGCCACTGGAGAGACCCGACCGCAGCCGGCTCGCCATAAACTCCTTGTCCACCTGCGACAGGATGTCCAACGCCAGGTCGGTCGCCGTACCCTTCCGCGCCCGCGACGTCTCCCCCACCACGACAGTAAACAGGTTCACGCCGTGCCGCGTTGACCCCACTCGGTAATGAGGACCCCGCCCCATCATCGACCCCACCCCCACCAGGAACGTCAACAACAGCGCCGCCGGATCGGCCTCGGTCTCCGGCAGAAGCAACCGTACAAAATCACCCGCCACCCCTTGGAATGCAGCTTCCCCCATCGGCTCCAGCCAGCCGCTCGCCGCCGGTCCGCTGCCCGCAACGGTATTCCAATCCTTCCACCCCGCATCTCGGTATGTAATCGCTACTGTGTTCGTGCTCACTTCATCCTCCTCTGTTCACCAGCCAGTCCAACAGCGCTTGCTCGGCTGGTCGAAGTTAGTTCTCTGCTTGCTTCTGCTAGGGTACTAGAGTGTTATGATAAATAAAGTGCTCTAGCAGCAAAGAGGGCATGTTGACGCAAACATGACAGTCCAAATTCTCTAGTCCAGTAAGTCATCGAGCGAGCAGGGACTTAGGGCGCTTATGGCGCATAAGGCTCACCATTCCCCCGAATCCGAGGGACCCCCTACGCACAATACGCTCTTTACGCCATAGGCTCATTCGATCGCAATTGACAACCACGGAAGGAACGAAGACACACAGTGCGCTTAGTGCGCGTATTTTCTGGACGGCCCTCCGACAGAAATTCCCGGAGGTGTCGTGGAGAGGTCGGCAGTTTGTCCCGCTACGGAGCCATTCCTTTGATTTCTTCCTCAAGACGAGCGTGCAGCCGCTGGCTGAATCCAAGCGGCAACTCAAACACCCGCTCATCAGCCGTGAGGATCAGGATATTCCGAGTCGAATCAAGAATAGCCGAGCAGACTTCGCAATGTGCCAGATGCTTTTCTACCTGCTCCAGCACCTCCGGAGGAAGAGTCTGGTCCAGGTAACCGGATATGTGCTCCCAAACGTGTTTGCACTCGATTACCATGCCCACCTCCTCCGCTTGGGAGCCATCTGCTGCAACTGTGGCGCCAGGTGTTTTTGTAACATCATGCGCGCCCGGTGCAATCGGACTTTCACCGAGGATATGGTGATCCCGAGCGCAGCCGCAGCTTCATTCACACTCATCTGCTCGATATCCCGTAGTTGGAACACTTCGCGATAGATCAAGGGCAGAGTGGTGACCGCTTTATGCAATAGCTGCCTGATCTCCTTTCGCTCCAGTGCCTCCGAGGGTATCTCCTTCCAGTCCCGCAACAGAGCCGGCGAAGTGTGTCCTTCCTCGTCCGTGGGTTCGTCCAGCGATTCTATCTTGACCGCATCCCGGCGACGAATCCGGCTTCGCGCCTCGTTCAGTGTGATGCTGACCAGCCAGGTGCCGAATTTGGCATCGCCCCGAAAGCTAGCCAGGTTGCGATAGGCCTTGAGAAATGTTTCCTGGGTGGCGTCTTCCGCATCGGCTTCATTGCGCAGGAACGACAGCGCCATGGCATAAACTCTGCGCTCGTAAGGACGAATCAATTCGTGGAACAATTGCGCATCCCCGGCAAGGATCGAAGCGATCATGCGTGATTCATCCCTTAACTCAGTGGCCATTCGATCGGTTCTCTATAACGGCTTAGTGTCGGCTCCGAGCACGCGTCCATTGCCCGGCGTTTGCGCAAAAAGAATAAGATGATGCCCTTGCGAAGGCTGAAACGACGAGGGGATCGCGATCTGGGCCGTGCCTTCGCCAGCGGCTTGCAATTTGGCTATTCGAGACATCGAACGGGCCACGGCGACATGTGCCAGCATACGACCGGAATTTTCCCCGTGGAGTACGTTGGAGCGGTCCGAATCGTCTGCCAGCACGGCGACCAGATCAGCCCCGTGCACCGGCATCTCGCCGCTGGCAGAAAAATGCACACTCCAGACATTTCGGCCGGCTTCTATTGAGAGAATTCGGAGTGACAACCGGGACGGCTGCTCTTCTTCCTTCTGGACCGCCCGTAGCAGCGCCGCACGGTCGCTTCCTACGATCTGCTCTGCGCCATTGATCACCATCTGCGGCGTATACACGCCTTCCAGGTGGAAACGCTGGCTATAGGCATCCTGCCTGTCCGTATAGGCCGAGGAGGAATAAGGATCCGACCATCCCAGCG
>CAZSUK010000160.1:0-2596 GCA_964609355.1 uncultured Acidobacteriaceae bacterium
AGCAACTCTTCGGAGACTGTTGGGAATGGACTGCCAGCCCGTACACCCCTTATCCCGGATTCAAACTTCTTCCCGGCGCGCTGGGCGAGCACAACGGCAAGTTTATGTCTTGTCAGATGATCTTGCGGGGAGGCTCTTGTCTCACGCCGGCGGGTCATGTGCGCCCGAGTTATCGCAATTTCTATCCACCCGCAACGCGCTGGCAGTTCAGTGGAATACGTTTGGCGGTCTAAAAGCTGCCCCTCTTGCCTGTTCCCGAATTTTTCCGCAGCGTTTCACGCGAAGCGGACCTCTGCGCGACTCAAACCCGTCAGTGTCGGACATTCGTCGCGGATTCGTCAGTCGCAGCGAGAGGCTGTCCACTCCACTTGAAAGAGATCTTGCCGGTCCACAACAACTTACCTCCGCTCTAGTCTCGGATTGAAATCGTTTCACTTTGGCACCTCGGGTGCACAGCGCAGATAAGGAGGTTTGACAATGAATCCCTCTCTTCAAAACGGCACGGTGGTATTGGTTCACGGAGCGTGGGCTGACGGATCCTGCTGGAGAAACGTCATCCTGCCGTTGCGACGTCACGGTCTCACGGTAACGTGCGCTCCCATTCCCCTCAAATCCCTCACGGATGACGTCACCGCTCTCCATCGCGTACTGAAGAGAACCAGCGGGCCCGTGATTCTGGTAGGGCACGCCTACGGAGGCGCCGTGATCGCCGGCGCAACAGAAGAACAGGTGAGGGCCCTTGTTTATATAGCTGCGTTGGCGCCCGATGAGAACGAATCTGTGGCCGATGTGTTTTATCGCGGCGATCCACATCCTGAGGCCCCGCACCTGGCGCCCGACGCGGACGGTTTCATCTGGATGCCGGAAGAGGGTTTCGCTCGGGCGGTTTCTCACAGGGCCTTGCCGGACGAAGCCTTGATTATGGCGGCGGTACAGCGGCCCATCGCCCTGAAGTGCATTCAGGAGAAGTCTCCTGTGCCCGCGTGGAAAACGAAGCCGTCGTGGTTTCTCATTGCCGAAGAGGATCGCATGATTAGTCCCCAGACGCAGCGCTTCATGGCGGATCGAATGGGCGCAAAGATCTGGTCGCGCGCAGTAGACCATAGTCCAATGCTCACAAAACCGGATCTCGTGGTTGACGTGATTCTTGAGGCCGTGCGCGAAACAGTTTCGCCGGTAGAGAGTTCCGCAGTCCGCGCTCAGGGAGCCCGCTGATGAAGACTGACTCCGTTGCCATTGTTACCGGGGCAAGCCAGGGTATCGGCCAAGCCACCGCTTTACGGCTCGCGCGTGATTTCTCTGCCATCGTCATGACCGCGAGACAGGAAAGTGAGCTTCAGAAGACCGCAGCCGCAGTGAAGTCGGCCGGCGCCGAACCACTGGTGTATGCCCTTGACCTGCGCCAGCCTTCGTCTGCCGAAATCGTCGTTAAAGGGACCCTTGACCGTTTTGGCAGAATCGATGCGCTGCTCAACATTGCCGGTGCCGTGCCCCAGATAGATCTGTTTGAAATGACGGATGCGCAGTGGGAGGATGGCCTGGCACTGAAACTTCACGGCGCGCGCCGGCTGACCATTCGAGCCTGGGATGCCTTGAAGGCCTCGAATGGGTCTGTGGTTCTGATTTCCGGGAGTGCTGCCCTTGATCCCAAGCCTGGGTTCGCTGCGGTTGCTGCGGTGAATGCCGCCATCATTGCCCTCGCGAAAGCATTTGCGGAACAAGGGATCAAGGATGGCGTACAGGTCAACAGCGTGGTGCCCGGTGCTGTGATGACCGGACGCAGGCAATCGTTCTTTGCCAAGTGGGCGCCGGCACACAATATGACTGTGGAGGAAGCGATAAAAAAGTTCCCGGAAGAAGCCGGCATCAGTCGCTTCGGCAAACCGGAAGAGATTGCTGACCTGATGGCCTACCTGGTTTCACCGGCAGCGAAATGGATGACAGGCTCCTGCGTGCGCATGGACGGTGGGGAAGTCAAAGGCATATAGCTCCCAGAGGGGCTTAATAGCCCCTGAGGATTGCTCGAGCAGGCTCTTGTGCCAGCCCCGGACTTTAGTTCGGGGGAGCGGGTTTTCAAACCCGCGTGAAACGCCCGTTAGATAAATTGAGGGCTTTAGCCCTGGTGGCTGCTTCTCAAGCGGTTTGCAACTTTTTCCGCAGCTGTGACGCCGTGCCCTTCTGGCACAGAGGTCTCAGACACCACTGTAATTCCTCTAAAATTATTATAGTGGCTATAAGTTTATAGCAGCTATAATTATTCGAAATGGCGCCGGTTGGACTCCGAGAACGAAACAAACAGAAGATGCGCACCGCCATCTCCGATGCGGCGACACGGCTCTTTATCAAGCGCGGCTTCGATAATGTGACGGTTGTAGAGATCGCAGAAGTCGCCGGCGTCTCCACCATGACGGTCTTCAACCACTTTCAAAGGAAAGAAGATCTCTTCTTCGATCGTAAAGGTCAGTTGATAGCTCTTATTCGAACAGCCTTTGCCGAGCGCCGCGAAAACGAATCCCCGGTAGAGGTCCTCGAGCGGCTCTCTTACGACTTTCTTAAGCAAACACTGGCGCCTCAAAGGGAATCACTGGACTTCTGG
>CAZSUK010000161.1:0-9114 GCA_964609355.1 uncultured Acidobacteriaceae bacterium
TTGTTGCCCGTGGTTCTTGCTCTGATAAAGCAAGGGGCGCTCCTAGCGGTTGAGCGCCCCTTACCCCGCCTGACTGAGAGTAAGTGTTACTTCTTGTCCGCGACGTCCACGTATTCGGCGTCAATCACGCCTTCGTCTTTCTTCTCCTCCGCTGGTGCTCCAGCGGAAGCGTCGCTCGCCGCCGATGGTCCTGATGCGTTCGACGACGCGTTCGACTTGTACATAGCCTCGGCCAGCTTGTGCGAAGCCGCAGTCAGTTTCTCCCGCGCGCTGTTCATTTCATCCACGCTGGAGCTTCCTTGCAGCGACTGCTTAGCCTGCGCCAGTGCTGATTCCACGTCACTCTTTTCGCTGCCGGAAACCTTGTCGCCGTTATCCTTCAGCATCTTCTCGACGTTGTAGACCATGTTGTCGAGCGAGTTCCGCGCTTCTACCTCGTCCCGCTTCGTTTGGTCCTCGGAAGCGTGTGCCTCGGCTTCTTTTGCCATCCGATCCACTTCTTCCTTGCTTAGACCTGAAGAGGAGGTGATGGTGATCTTCTGATCTTTACCCGTAGCGTTGTCTTTCGCCGTCACGTTCAGAATGCCGTTGGCATCGATATCGAAGGTCACTTCCACCTGCGGCACGCCGCGCGGAGCGGGAGGAATTCCACTCAGCTTGAACTTGCCCAGGGTCCGGTTCTGCGCTGCCATAGGGCGCTCGCCCTGCAGTACGTGAACTTCAACCTCAGTCTGGTTATCGGCTGCGGTCGAGAAAGTCTCCGTCTTCTTGGTCGGGATCGTCGTATTGCGGCCGATCATCTTGGTCGCTACTCCACCCAACGTTTCTATGGCCAGGGTCAGCGGGGTGACATCGAGCAGCAACAGATCGGTTACTTCTCCTGCCAGTACGCCGGCCTGAATTGCAGCACAAATGGCTACTACCTCGTCCGGGTTGACGCCCTTATGGGGCTCCTTGCCGAACAGGTCCTTAACCAGTTGCTGGATTTTGGGCATGCGGGTCTGTCCGCCTACCAGGACCACTTCGTCGATCTTGCTGGCATCGATCTGCGCATCCGCCATCGCCCGCTTGCAGGGCTCGATCGAGCGCTGCAGCAGGTCATCGACCAACTGCTCGAGCTTGGCCCGGGTCAATTTCTTGACCAGGTGCTTCGGCCCGCTTGCGTCCGCCGTGATAAAGGGCAGATTGATCTCGGTCTCCATTGCTGTAGAAAGCTCGATCTTGGCTCTCTCCGCCGCATCCTTCAGGCGCTGCAGAGCCATTTCGTTGCCCTTTGCCCGCAGGTCTAATCCCTCATCTTTCTTGAATTCGTCGATCAACCAGTCAACGACGCGTTGGTCAAGGTTGTCGCCGCCCAGGTGGGTATCACCATTGGTCGACTTGACCTCGATCACTCCCTCGCCCACTTCCAGCACGGAAACATCGAAGGTACCGCCGCCGAAGTCATAGACGATGATCGTTTCGTCTTTCTTCTTATCCAGGCCATAGGCCAACGCCGCCGCTGTAGGCTCGTTGACAATGCGCTTTACGTCGAGACCGGCAATTTTGCCGGCGTCCTTGGTCGCTTGGCGCTGAGCATCGTTGAAGTAGGCCGGGACAGTGATGACTGCCTCCGAAACCGAGCTGCCAAGATAGTCTTCTGCAGCCTTCTTCAGCTTCTGCAGAATCATTGCCGATATCTCGGGCGGGGTGTAGTCCTTGCCCTGTGCTACTACGACCACGTGGTCGCCCTGGGCCTTTACCTTGTAGGGGACCATCTTCATTTCGTCCGTCACTTCGTTCGCACGGCGACCCATGAACCGCTTGATCGAATAAATTGTGTTTTCCGGGTTAGTGATCGCCTGGCGCTTAGCCACCTGACCTACCAACCGCTCGCCGCTCTTGGTGAACGCGACCACCGATGGAGTTGTCCGGCCACCCTCTTCGTTGGGTATGACCTTAGGCTCTCCACCTTCCATCACGGCCACCACTGAGTTTGTGGTGCCTAAATCAATACCTATAATCTTTGCCATTCGCTTCGCTCCTGCACGCACAGCACTCGTGCGAGTTTATGGACTTTAGCCTCGCACTTGAGTGTTCTGTTGTCAAGCTATCTGATGCTCGGCTTCACCAATTGGATTCAGGCTGGTCGAAAATATCGACGGGGGCTCCAGGAAACCTGTTTTCAACCAGATAGCTAAACAGAACCGGGTCTCTCGACCGGTGGAAGGAATGCTCTTTTGGGCTCTGCCCCTCCACGAACCCCGATTTCCTGTGGAGTCTCGTGAGTTCCCGGCACTTCAAGCGCCTTTCCTTAAAAGAAAGGCGCACACGTGGTCCTGTCCAGAGCTGCGTACAGGAAATCGGGGGAATCGACGAGTGCCCCATCCTTCGCGTTCTTTGCGAAGGGTGGGATAGTCTGGTCTCACCCCCTGTTCGCCCACGGAAGCGACTTGTTCCTTAGGAAAGGGTTGCCGGCCGGAACCTATTGCCAGGAGAAACCCAGGTCTCAAAATCGAGACCTGGGCCACCCACCAAGAGCCGCCCATGAGGACTGCAACAAGGAGTCCCGGAGGGACGGAACAACCTGTAGCCCGGCACGTAAGTGCCGGGTAGGCCAAGGTTACGAGGTGAGTCCCGGAGGGAAGGCGCAAGACTCCGCTGGCCATCAACCGAGCCTTTAAACGCCGAAGTTGCGTAACGCGGTGCAGGCCCGGTCGAGCTCGGACGCCTGCTTCGCAAAGCAGAAGCGAAGCACGTTTTCTCCCCGGCCCGGACCGTAGAAGGCTGAACCGGCGACCGCCCCAACTCCTGTCGCGCGAAGCAGGTTCCGCGCCTTGACGCTGGCCCGATCTCCCTCGATTCTGGTGGCATCGGCGAGCACATAGTAGGCTCCGGTGGGCACGGCGGGGGTCAGGCCGGCAGCCGTCAGGGCATCGCAGATCTGATCCCGCTTCTCCTGGTATTCGGTTGCCAGCCCGTGGTAGAAGCTGTCGGGCAGGGCGCGAAGTCCGGCGGCAGCGGCGTACTGAAAAGGCGATGGAGTGCACACATATTGCAGATCGTGGAAGTACCCGATGGCGGGAATCCACTTGCTGCTGGCGGTGAGGTAGCCCACCCTCCACCCCGTCATACTGAAGGTTTTGGAGAAGCCGGAGATGGTGATGGTCCGCTCCGCCATGCCGGGGATGGTTGCCGGGCTTATGTGGGACTGCCCATCAAAGATGAAGTATTCGTAGATCTCGTCGGTCAACACAAAGAGGTCGTATTCGATTACCAGGGCGGCGATGGCTTCCAACTCCGGGCGGGTGAATACTTTGCCGCAGGGATTGCCGGGGCTGTTGATGATCAGGGCCCGCGTGCGGGGGGTTATGGCTGCGCGCAGGCGATCAAAGTCGATCTGCCACGTGGAGGGCTCCATAGGCACCACCACCGGCTGGACGCGCATGGAAAGCAGGGTGCTCAAGTGGTATCCGTAAAACGGCTCGAACAGGATGACCTCATCGCCGGGATCGAACAGCGCAAGGCAGGCGGATGCCATGGCGCCCGTGGCGCCCGACGTGACCAGGACCTCCTTGTCGGGATCGGCCCTAAGGCCGTTGTGGCGCTCCAGTTTCTCCGCAATCGCCTTGCGGAGCACGGCCACTCCATCCAGGCGGGTATAGATGTTATGGCCGTCGCGGATCGCCTGGATGGCAGCTTCCTCCACCACCTCGGGCAGGGGAGTGTCGCATACGCCCTGGGCTAGGTTTACGCCCCCGACGGCGTCGCACTCCACCGTCATGGACCGGATTTCAGATTGGATGATGGTAGGAGCAATCTCGCTAAGATGAAGACGTTTCTCCGTCGTGGCAGGCATGAAAGCATGGATACCACGGAAATGGGGCGCCCTGCAAAGACCTGGCTAACCCAAAGGTGGCCGTTACCGCAGTCAGGAAATAATGCATGGAGCAATTTTCCGGGTAACTTTTGTTTTCAAATAGGGTTATCACCAGTGACGGGCTGTGCGTAATACCGTCTATGCATGCAGTAGTCCCGGCGGACGGATCGGGCGAATCGCCCGGGGCTTGGGGGTAACAAATGGAGTCTATGAGTAGAAATCATTGGCAATGGATGCTTTCCGGAGCGCTGGGTGCGACGTTAACGCTGGCTCCGGCCTTGGGTGCGTCAGCGCAACAAACCGGCCAGCAGACAGCGACGCCTACGCCTGGCCAACAAGGCGACTGGGGTCCGGCAGGGCCGCCGCCCGATGCGCAGAATGGACAGGTCCCCCCGCCCGACAGCGCGGCGCAAGACCAAAATCAGAATCAGGATCAGGGTCCACCACAATATCCGGGCCAGCAGCCCACAAACCAGGATCAGGGGATGGGCGCCCCCGCCGGCAATCCGCCAGTAGGCTACGGACAGGCCCCGCGCCCCGCATACCAGCCAGGGCAGAGTCAGCCGAACAATTATCAGGGCCCGCCCCAGTATCAAGGCGCAGCTCAGGCGCCACCCCCACCATCCGGTCCGGTGACTCTGTCTACTGGATTGCTGCTGCCGATTCGCACCAGCGAGCCGCTGGATTCGAAGAAGATGAAGCCTGGAGACTACTTCCAGGGCACGGTCGCGCAGAATATCTACTCTGGCAACGTGCTGGCGATTCCGCGGGGCGCGGCAGTGACCGGCCGCATCGTCGACGTGAAGAAGGCGGGCGAATTGAAGGGCGGCGCAAGTATGGCGCTGCAACTAACCTCGCTGAACCTTGGCGGCAATTCTTACTCGCTGGCCACTGATGTGTTCAACACCAGCAGTCCGGGTAAAGGTGGTTATACCGCCGGCAACACGGTCGGTGCCGCGGCGCTGGGTGCAGTGATTGGCGCTGTGGCCGGTGGTGGTCCTGGCGCGGCGATAGGTGCCGTGGCGGGTACTGGCGTCGGATTGGGCGCTTCGGCAGCTACACCGGGTCCGCGCAGTGTGGTTCCTCCGGAAGCCGTGCTCAGCTTCCATCTGACCAGCCCAGCTACCGTGCAGCCGGTTTCTTACCAGGAGGCTGCGCGTATGGAGGCGGAGTCAGGGCCGCCGCAGGGCCCGCGTTACGCACCGGGGCCTTACGGTTATCCGGGTCCGGCAGCAGCGTATGCGCCGCCGCCCCCGGGATATGCTCCGTATCCCTATGCTTACGGCTATCCGTATCCGGGCCCGTATGTCTATGCGTACCCCCGGGCTTATGTGTATGGTTACCCGTACTACTACCGCCGCTGGAGGTAGTAAGCAGGGCAAAGCATAATCAGTTCATGGCGGGGCCAAAAGCCCCGCCATTTGTATTGCTCTATACTTAAAAGGCCGCTCTATAAAGGTCGCTATTACCCAATGATTCGTTTCCTGCAAACAAAAGACAACCGTCTCGTCAAGATCATCTTCATCGTCATCATTGCTGTTGCCATTGGCACCATGGTGATCACGCTCGTGCCGGGCATCATGGCCGATACCAATACCTCCTCCGACACCTACGCTACGGTCCATAGCGGAGGATTTATGGACCGCTACTTCGGCACCACTACCTCGATTACCACTCCCGAAGTTCAGCAGGTTGCAGAAAGAATTCTGCAGCAGAAGCACTATCCGGATATGGTGCTTCCCTACATCATGCCGCAGGCCGCACAGGCACTGATCCAACGCGAAGTGCTGCTGCAGGAAGCCAACCGCCTCGGTCTCCAGGTAGGTGACGCGGATCTTCGCCGCGCCATGCAAACCGGCCCATTCTCCCAGGCGTTGTTTCCCGGCGGACAATTCATCGGCGAAGACAAGTATGCGGACTTCGTATCCAACTACTTCCATACCTCCATCCAGGATTTCGAAACTCAGGTCAAGAAAGAGATCGAGATCAACCGCCTGGAGTCCATGGTGACCGGGGGCGTCACAGTTTCAGACCAGGATGTTCGCGACGCCTATCGGCAACAGGGGACCAAGATCAAGTTCGATTACGCGGTCATCAACTCCGAGGACCTGCGAAAGCAGATCAATCCTACAGACGCTGAGCTGCAGGCATTCTTTAAGCAGAACGCAGCACGGTACAAGGATGCGGTTCCTGAGACCCGCAAGCTAACCTACATTGCCCTGAACCAGACCGATGTACCGGGCGGAGCGCCGGCGGTGAGCAGCCAACAGGTGGAGCAGTATTACCAGTCTCACCAGAAGGATTATCAGGTTCCGGAAGAAGCGAAGGTGCGGCACATCCTGATCAAGGTGGCGCCAGGCGCGGACGCAAAGACCGACGCAGCAGCCAAGCAGAAGGCGCAAGACCTACTCAAGCAAATCAAGGGTGGTGCCGATTTTGCCGCGCTGGCAAAGGCTAACTCGGACGATCCCGGCAGCAAGGAGCAGGGCGGCGAGTTGGGCATGATCCAACGCGGCGTGACCGTGCCGGAATTTGAGAAGACAGCGTTTGCGCTGCAGCCCGGGCAAACTTCCGATGTGATCAAGACCCAATTCGGCTATCACATCCTGCAGGTCGAAGAGAAGCAGACCGCGCATTTGAAGCCTCTCGACGAGGTGAAGGCGCAAATCCTGGCCACGTTGACTCGGCAGCAAGAGGCGGATCAACAGGCCGCATATGCGCAGCAGCTGGCAAACGAAGCAGCCAAATCTGGCTTGGCAAAAACTGCCGAAGCCCATCATCTGCAGGTAGTGACCACGGATTACGTGCCCCAAAATGCAGTGCTGCCGGGGCTACCTGACGGAGCCAAGCTGTTGGGGCTGGCTTTCAGCGCCAAACCGGGAGCGGCTCCGCAGGTCAGTTCCACTGGTGACGGCTTTGCGCTCTTCCAGGTGCAAGACCTCAAGCCGGCACATGCACCGGTGTTTGAGGAATACAAGTCGCACCTGGTGGACGACTTCCGGGAGCAACAATTGCCTCAGTTGCTGGCGCGCAAGACCAACGAATTGGCAGACAAGGCGAAGGCGGAAAACAACCTGGCCCAGGCCGCCAAGGAACTTGGCGCGACCATCAAGAGCAGCGATCTGGTTGGCCACACCGGGCAGGTGCCGGATGTGGGAGACTTGTCTACCTCGGCTCCTGACTTGTTCGACCTTAAGGTAGGGCAGATCAGCAAGGCGATCAACACCGGGCATGCCGGGATCGTGGCCAAGATCGTTGACAAGCAGGAACCAACTCCGGCTGACATAGCCAAGAACTTCGACGCCACGCGCGAATCGCTGCTCGCGGAGCGGCGCGAGCAGATGTTTGCGGTCTTTGTGACGTCGCTAACGGATCGCTATCAGAAGCAGGGCGATATCCGCATGAATAAAAAAGCACAGACCGGGCTAACCCAGGGCCTGCAAAGCTAGGCCCCGGCGCGGACGAATAATTGAGTGGGTGGCCCAGGTCGCGCTTTTGAGACCTGGGGCCACCCAGCCCTATACTCTGCCCCGGGCCATGACCACTCTTTCCTTTGTCATCTCGACCGAAGCGTACCCGGATTTCCCACTTCGCTGTATTTGCCAGGACCACGGGTGCGGTTTCCCGTAAAGGAAACCGCATGAAGTTAATCAACGCCGCTGTTCTCGACAGGAATCCGGGGGAGCGAAGTGGAGAGATCTCTGTGTGGATGCTCTTTCTTGGAGATGTTTTTTCTTTTCAGAAATTCCAAAGCGATCCTTTCGGTGATAGGTTTGGTTCCTTTCAAATTTGGGTTGCGTTTGCCTGTTAGGCTCTATGCCTGTGAGGGCCTTGGCTGCTGAGCAACCAGAGCCGCCGCTTTGGAATCTGCCCATAAGATGGGCCATTGATTCTTCTGCCCTCTCCCACAGGTACTGAATGGCCATCGAGCGATCGTCCGGACTTCTGCTTCACATTTCCTCATTGCCTTCGTACGGTGGCATCGGCGACTTTGGTCCGGCTGCCTATGCCTTCGCTGATTTTCTGGCCGAGGCCAAACAGCGGCTGTGGCAAGTTCTTCCGCTGAACCCAACCGGCTACGGCAATTCGCCCTACGCTGCGCTTTCGGCCTTTGCCGGGAACCCCTTGCTGATCAGCCTGGAAAAACTGGTGGAAGCGGGGTGGCTCTCCGCCGAGCAAATCGCCGGGTTGCCTGGCCATCATGGAAACGTGCACTTTGAAGAAGTAGAACAACGCAAAGGGCCGCTGTTGTTGCAAGCTGCGCACAACTTCCTTGCCCATCATGACGACCAGCAATGGGCCCGCTTTCAGCGCTTTCGCGAAGAGAATGCTTTCTGGCTGACAGACTGGGCTCGCTACAGCGTCTTACGGCAAAGGCTCTCGACCGGCGCGTGGCTATCCTGGCCGAAAGAGTTTGCCCATCGGGATGCAGATGCGCTGCGGCGATTGCAACAAGAGAGCCAAGCCGAGCTGGAAGTGGAGCAGGCCGTGCAGTTCGCCTTTGATGAACAGTGGAAAGCGCTGCGTGCTTATTGCGCCGAGCGCGAGATACGTTTCATTGGCGATGTGGCGATCTTTGTTAATTTCGATAGCGCCGACGTGTGGACCCACCCGGAAATTTTCGAGCTGAAGAAAGATCTCACTCCGATTCGCGTTGCCGGTGTGCCTCCGGACTATTTCAGTGCGACCGGCCAGCGCTGGGGGAACCCGATCTACAAGTGGGAGATGCTGCAAACCCGGGGATTCGACTGGTGGGTTGACCGCATGCGCCGGACCCATGCGCTCTACGACATTATCCGGCTGGACCATTTTCGCGGCTTTCAAGCCTACTGGGCCATTCCTGCCGAGGACGAGACTGCGATTCACGGGGAGTGGGTCAAAGCACCGGGCGCCGCTCTCTTTACCGCGCTCAAGGAAAAATTAGGCGATCTACCCATCATTGCCGAGGATCTGGGAATGATTACCCGCGAGGTGGATGCGCTGCGCGAGCAGTTCGGCTTTCCCGGCATGCGGGTTCTGCAATTCGGCTTCAGCGACCGGCCGGCACACAACTATCTGCCTCACCGTTATGTAACCAACACTGTGGTGTATACCGGAACCCACGATAACGACACCACGCTTGGCTGGTGGGAGCACGGGGTGACGGAAAAGGAGAGGCAGGCGGTCTACGTCTACCTCAATCCTGCGCAAAATGACGTGGTGTGGACCTTGATTCGCGCGGCTTCGAACTCGGTGGCGGACGTTTGCATTTTCCC
>CAZSUK010000162.1:0-3661 GCA_964609355.1 uncultured Acidobacteriaceae bacterium
CAGCCTGTGCGCTGTTTCTCGGTGCGGGTGCGATTGCTCTAGTTGCTGCCGCCATTTTCGCCATCTTCGCCCTTCCGCATTTCAAGATCCCTCCTGACTATCTGAAAGCAGCGCAGCTGGTTGTGCTACTCGCTGGATTAAATGTCGCGGTTTCCCTGATAAGCGGAGTCTTCGGCGGAGTAATTGTCGGGCTACAGCGCTTTGATATCTTGAGTTCTATAGCTATTGGCGGAATAGGATTGCGCGCACTTGCCATTTGCATCGCCCTCGAGAACGGAAAAGGGTTGGTCACTTTAGCCCTCATCCAGTTGGGCGGCACCCTCTGCGAATTGTTGCTCGGCCTTCTGTTGGCCCGAAAACTCTATCCTGAAATGCGAGTGGGGATTGCAAAGGTCCGGCGGGATCAGATAGCTCTTATTTTCTCCTTCGGCTTTTATGCTTTCCTGTTGCACCTCTCGAACTACTTTATCTTTTTCACTGATGCTCTGGTGATCGGCGCCTTCCTGCCCGTCAGCATGGTTACGTTTTTCGCGATCGGAGGCAATCTCGCCAACTATGGGCGGGATCTGGTTGGGGGCTTCAGTCGAACCATGACTCCCCTTGCCAGCAAGCTGGAAGTAGAGGCTGGCCGGGAAGGTTTGCAACACGCCATATTGAAGCAAGCCCGCTATTGTGCAATGGCCATGTGGCCCATCTTTGTAACTTTCATCATTCGGGGCTCCTCGTTCATCGGGCTATGGATGGGTGCGTCCTACGCAGAATTGTCAGGTCACGTACTTTGGATTCTAAGCGTGCCCTGGCTTTTCGGCGCCGGGGCCTCCGTGGTTGCGTCGGGCATGCTGGGTATTAGCCAACACAAGCGCGTTGTTCCTTTCGCACTGGCCGAAGGACTCGGTAATTTGGTGCTCAGCATCGCCTTGGTAAAACCGATGGGTATACTCGGCGTCGCTTGGGGCACGGCTATTCCGAATTTGGCCATAAGCATATTCTTTTGGCCCTGGTACATACGGCGGACCCTGGGAATTCCTCTTCGCGATTACGTCTATTCGCTTTGGCTGCGTCCCGCCATCGCCATGTTGCCGTTCGCGGTCTGCACCTTTGCAGTGAACCGCTGGTGGCACGCCACTAGCTTGCTCTTTTTCTTCGCCCAAGTGGCCGCCATTTTCCCGAGCGCTCTGTTTGGAATCTGGTACCTCGGTCTGTCTACGGTAGAACGCGATACCTGCGCCCAATTCCTCTCTCGATTTTTGCCTTTCCGTCGGCCGGCCTAGCCGGGGGTTGCGCGCCTCCGTTTTTCTTGTATCTTCTGCTCGATAAGCTTTTCAATCAATTCAATCCGAATCTCCAGCCGGTTGTCATAGGCGACCTGTACTCGCCTCTCCGCGCGTTTTGGGTCTTGGTCATCGATGGCAAACTGGATTGCGCCCAGCCATTCTTGCGGTGTTTCAGCGATTTGAACCACTTCTGAAAATTCCCGCAGGCTCGCCAGACCGGAACCGATGCAAGGCTTTCCCGAGGCGAGGTATTCGTGAAGCTTGAGCGGATAAACAGAGTTGGCCCACCCGTGTTGGCGATAACACATGGTGCAGACATCGAAGCCTTTTATGTAGTTTGGAAGGGACTCCCTGGGCTTAGAGCCGAGCAGGTAGACATTCGGCAAGCGTCGCAGAACCTCGAAATCGCTCAGGACGTCGACGCCTCGGATATTGACAGGTCCCACAAGGACAAATGACCAATTGGATCGAACATTGGCGAGCTCAAGCAGGAGAGCGAAGTCCACCTTATCGTTGAGGTTTCCAATGTAGCCGATGCGCGGATGGGGAACGGCTTCTAAATCCTGAGGCACCGCCGTTTCCGGAAGCCGGCTTCGGGAGAAAAGCTCAAAATCCGCGGTCATGGGAACGCTTATCGCGTTACCGTATTTGTTTTTCGCCGCCAAGAGTACCGGGCCGTTAGCAAATACAAGGTCAGCACAACGAAGGAGCTCGTCTTCTTGGTTAAGAATTTCCTGAGCGTGCTGTTCGCTGTCACCGGCGTAAGCCGAAAACTCGTCATCAACGTAGTAGCAAGTGAGCGCCTCTCCGAGAGTCCCGACAAGCTCTGCAAATTGAGGATGCCAGATGAAAACGACGGTATCCTGAAAGCCAAACTTCTTCGTCACCCGACGGACTTGCATCTGGCGCAAATGGTTCATCAGCTTCTCGACTCGCGGGAATCGATAGGTCCGGCAAAGAAACTTGGAGAACACTAGTGTACGAAGGTTGGCTTGGCGGTGAATCAGTCCGCTTTTCGGCAGACTGCCCTCTTTGTGGCGAGCCAGGACCTCGCGAAGGGAGAAGGGCGGGGATACAAAAAGCACTTTATGATTTTGAGCCAGCGCCAGCATGATTTGATGGCGGCTCTGCCACAAGTCCTCCCAATAATTCAAGGAAAAGGAAACAAAGTCCATTTCGCCCTCAGGCCCTGGATGGGATTCTGGATCGCACACGCGAGGCAGTGAACTGGTTGTCGCTGGAGGCGGAACTCATCGTCTCCAACTTCCGACGGAGTCCGAGAGACTACTGCACCATGGTAAGTAAGGTTCCATCTGAGTCTCGTTGATGGCGGCCGCCACCGATTGAAAATCAAAATCGCGCAGTAGGCGTCGAAATTTCGACTCCGCGCCCCGTAAACCCAGGTAATGCCTTGCCCGCGCCGCGAGGCCGACAGCCATTCGGGGTTGCTCAGAGTCTAACTCCCATGGGTGCAAGTAGACGCACACGGGTCTTCCTTCTGTCTTGTTGATGTATCCGATGCCCCACCGCGTGTACCAATAGGGCAAAAGCCGCAGATAGGCTCCGCCACCGAGTGGCGAGCGCCTACCGCCGAATTCAACAGTCATCATGGGGAATTCGACT
The DNA here is from genome assembly GCA_964609355.1 of uncultured Acidobacteriaceae bacterium. Classification (GTDB taxonomy): domain Bacteria; phylum Acidobacteriota; class Terriglobia; order Terriglobales; family Acidobacteriaceae; genus PALSA-350. Next base: position 2,898 of record CAZSUK010000162.1, read on the forward strand.
AGAGGCCCGCATCTCGTTTCAATTAGGAACGGACCGCGTGGCGCGCTGGGGGTGCCGTAATTCGGATGATTTACGGGAAAAATACTTGAGTCGTACTTAAATCCGAGCTGCGCAAGGACGTCAAAGGCCCACAAGGAATCTTGCGTGATCGAGAAACTCGGTGCGCGGTAGCCCAATACAGGCTGACCACCAGCGTCTTCCAAAGCATACTTCGCAGTGCGCGTGTCTTCGAAAAACTGGTTCTGGGTCATCTCATAAACGCGCCGGTGTTCGAGACTGTGGCAGGCGATTTCGTGGCCCAGTTCAGCGATCTGGCGGACGAGTTTTGGATGATTTTTCCCTACCCAGCCGAGCACAAAGAAGGTTCCAGTCTGTCCTGCCTCGCTCAAGAGATCCAGTATTTTTAAGGTGTTGGCTTCCACACGACTGGGCATTTCCCCCCACTGGCTCACGTCCACGTGTTCCGAGAAGGCCGAAACCTGGAAATAATCTTCGATATCAAATGTGAGGGCGTTTTTCACGTTCGCTTAGTATACCAAACAAGGGATTTTCCAATCGTTCTCTTCAGACGAGAGGTGCGGCTAGGTGTCCTGCGTTCGTATATGCAATGGATAGAGAATTCATGGCTTGCCACTCCCATCTTGCCAGGTGATGACAACCACAAGCAGGGGGTAATCTATTCGCTCGACGGCTCCCGGGCCGAGGTTTATGGATCCGCGAGAGAGTGCCAGAATTGCCCTGGCCAAACAGTTGCTGCGAGAGAA
>CAZSUK010000163.1:0-11107 GCA_964609355.1 uncultured Acidobacteriaceae bacterium
GCCAGACGGATGAGTGCCAGCACCAGGATGGCAATCCCCAGAGGCTTGTGAATCTGAACCAACGTCAGGTACTTGGGGGCGGCTGTCGAGACCATGCCTACACCGATGAACAACATGGAGAGAATGCAGATTGCCATGAGCCAGTGAAGCAGTCGCTGCGGTATCGAGAAGCGTTTGCGGCCTGTTGTCATTGCTTGGCTCCTTTCTCCGTGCCCGGATAGTACGAGGCTTCGGCGGTACGGCTGTTAAACGACCGGGAATAGGCGGCGGAGCGGGCGGCGGGGAATGGGTCATCCGACGTTGTGATGCCGGCAGGCAGGACGGTCGGATCGTAATTGATGTCGCGGCAGGGGCCTTCACGCTCCGCCTCGATCTGCTGTACCGTGAGCGTGCCAACCTCGATCGTGCGGCGATCCGCGGGCCAGGCCTTGTTGGGGTCGGCCGTAGGATCACCCGGATTGGCAACGGTTATCACCAGGCTCCAGCGTTGAGGGCCGGCAGCGACTCGCTGGGTGATCTCCTGCTCCAGGGCGTCGGGACCACGTTTGGCCAGCTCATCCGGCGAGATGGGGATTGGTTGCGCAGCCGGCACCAATGACCAGCGGATCGCGTGCCGGGCGCCGGACCCGTCGATAAACAGAAAGGAGTCGAGGCTGTTGTAGCGCTCCTCGGCATAGCTCCCGGTCCAGGGGGCACTCTTGGCCCATCCGACGAAGGAAACGAATTCCGGATGCGCGGCAATGAACTTCTTCATCGCATCCGGGTCCTTGCTTCGGGAAGCCATCTGCAGGTCGTAGAAATCCTGGGGCGTGGAAACGGGGAAGATCGGCGCGTCGATCATGGCGCTGCGCCATTCCTGCCCGTCCGGCGGGATGATACGGATGCCGAGGCCGCGTACGCGCACCATTGCGTCGGCGGCATTGGGATCGGCAGTGGCGAGGTTGAAGCGTCCCACCACAGGATACTGGCCGGGGACGAATACCTGCGCCTTGGAGAGCGCCGTACCGTTGCCGTTCGCCTCAAAGGTGCCAGTGAAGCAGATGCCTTTCGCGTGGTTGCGGCGATGGCCAAGTGCGGGGCCACCGGGAGGCGCCAGTGAAGCGACCAATTTGGCTGGCGTGAGCCGATCCGGCGAAAGCCAGCCAGCCGTATAGGCGAAAGCCACGGCGACCAGGCCGACAACTACAGCAATGATCGCCAGCCGCGCAACCGGCAAATTTCCTGGTGATAAGGGTGACTGGGGCATGGAAACCTCTTTCAGTCATTTCGATGCTCGATGCGACGATTAGTCTCTGGAGGCCCAGCGTGCGCTTACGCGGTAAGGTTGGCTCGAGCTATTCACTGTTGCCCGTCTCAGCGCATCGTGAAAGAAAAATATACCCGATCTTAATGAACTCTTGACTGGGTTTCCGGGACAAAAAACGCACTAGGACCAGGCGTTGCCGGGGAAGAGCCTTGAGCGGAGAGCAGCGGTATCACACTCTTCGCAAAAACGGCGACGGATGGGGCACCCGATCATGTTCTCGCCGGAGTAGGAAAAGACAAACCGTTTTTTCAGCGGCTCCGGGCGAATCGACCAGTTAGAGCACGGATTCTCCGAAGCCTCTTACCTCTACCTCACTACGATGGAGTTTCGTCTTGACAATTGGCCCGCTCCCCCGTTTACTCTATGCCTGTAGCAACAAGGCCTATGACGAACGATACTGCTCGCGATTTGTTTCCCGGCGCATTGGAAATGATGATCCTCGAGTCGCTGCGCCGCCAGCCGGCCCATGGATACGCGCTGGTGCAACACATCCAGCAGCGATCGAACCAACTGCTCCAGGTGGAAGAGGGTTCGCTCTATCCGGCACTGCAAAGGCTGCTGAAAGCAAAAATGGTGAAGGCCGAGTGGGGTGTTTCTTCCACCAATCGCCGCGTCAGGACTTACCAGATTACCGCCTCCGGCATTCGCCATCTGGAGCGGGAGATTTCGAGCTTCGAACGCATGTTCGAAGGCATCGCCCTGGTGCTCCGCCCTGGCGACGCAACGGCAAAATGATTGGGGCCAGACTGGGGGGAGTCTCCGATGAACTGGATGCCGAATATCTTCCGCCGCCGCGAACTGTACGACGATCTCTCTGAAGAAATTCGCCTGCATATTCAGGAACGCACGGAGCAGTTGATCCGTGAGGGCGTGAGCGCAGAGGAAGCCGAGCGGCAGGCGCGGGTTGCCTTCGGCAATCAAACCCTGCTTGAGGAACACAGCCGTGCCGTGTGGCAGTGGCCCAGGCTCGACTCAATATGGGCCGATGTGCGATTTGCACTGCGCCAGTCAGGGCGTTCTCCCGGGTTCGCGCTGGCCGCGGTTTTAACGCTGGCATTGGCCATCGGCGCCAACGCCGTGGTGTTCGGCGTATTGAACGCGCTGATCCTACGCCCCCTGAATGTGCCTCACCCACAGAGCCTCTACGCGATCGAGCGCGGTGGCGACAAGGAACAGGCTGCGTCGTATCCCGACTATCTCGATCTACGCGATCGCAACCGCACGTTCGAGGGCCTTACAGCGTACATCCTGGTGCCGGCAGGGTTGGATATAGGAAAGAATCCGTCCGAGTCCTGGGGCTACGAGGTGACGGGAAACTACTTTGATGCATTAGGCATTCAGCCGTATTTGGGCCGATTTTTCCATGCCGCCGACGAGCATGGCCCAAACAGCGCTCCCTATCTGGTCCTGAGCTATGACTATTGGCACACTCATTTTCAGGACGATCCCACGGTGATCGGACGTGTGGTTGGAGTAAACAAACATCCTTTCACGATCCTGGGTGTGGCGCCTCCCGAGTTCGAGGGGACGTTGCTGTTCTTCTTTCCCGACTTCTGGGCGCCGATGGTCCAGCAGGAACAGATACAGGGGTTTAAGGTACTGGAGGCGCGCGGAGAACACGACCTATTCATGGTGCTGGGGCACTTGAAGGCGGGCGTGACCCCGGCACAGACCATCGCCGACCTGAACTCGGTTGGCTCGTACCTGGAGAAGACCTACCCTAAAACGGATGCGAACATGACCTTTTCCCTGGCGCGTCCAAGCCTCGTCGGCGACGCGCTCGGGTCCGCGGTCAAGGGATTCATGACGGGCATGATGCTGCTGGCGGGATTGATCCTGCTGGCCGCGTGCACCAACCTCGGGAGTCTGTTTGCCGCCCGCGCCGCGGACCGCTCGCGCGAACTGGCTCTGCGCCTGGCACTGGGAGCGACCCGCAGGCGTGTTCTGCGCGGGGTGTTCATCGAGGCCTTGCTGATCTCGCTCCTCGGCGGCGCTTTGGGACTCATGGCCAGCGTGGCGCTGTTGCGGGCGTTGAGCGCGTGGCATCCGATTCCGCAATATCCCATGCATCTACCTGTGTACGCGGACGCGAAGGTGTACCTGGTCGCCCTGGTGCTGGCTTTGGTCAGCGGGTTTCTGTTTGCAGCGGTGCCGATGAGGCAGATCCTGCACACCAGTCCGAACGAGGTTGTGAAGGCAGGATCGGCTGGAATTCTTGCCGGGAATACCGGCCGGCGGGTTACGCTCCGGGACGTGTTGCTGGTGGTGCAGATTGCCATCTGCGCGGTGGTGGTGACTTCATCGCTGGTGGCAGTGCGGGGGCTGGTGCACTCGATGCACAGCAACTTCGGGTTTGAACCTCGGAACGCAATGCTGGCCAGTACGTTTCTTACCATGGCCGGATACAGCGGCGACGGCGTGCCGGCGATGGAAAGGCGCATGATCGACGCGGTGGAAAGAGTGCCCGGCGTAAAGACTGTGGGGCTGATCAGTCAAATTCCGCTGAGCGGGGGCCAATCGACTGAGGATGTCTTTCGCGATCAGACGACGGACCTGCGAACAGCGAATGCGGCAGCCGACGTACAGGTGTTCAAGATATCTCCCGATTACTTCCATGCGGCCCAGACATCTCTTTTGGCCGGCCGGGGTTTCTCATGGCACGACGACAAAGATGCGCCACGCGTGGCGGTGGTGAACGCGTTGTTTGCGCGGAAAATCTTTGGCTCGGTCAGCAACGCCGTCGGCGGACATTTCAAGATGGAAGATGGAGCGCGCGTGGAGGTGGTGGGTGTGACGGAAGACGGAAAATATTATCAGCTGACCGAAGACCCGCGGGCGGCGATGTTTCTGCCTTTCCTGCAGGCTCCCTCGGGCGCAATGTGCCTGGTGGTGCGCTCGGAACAAAACCAGCAGCTGGCGGCGGAGATCCGCCGCAGTCTGCGAGAACTCGACCCCGGGCTTCCGCTCTCCATAATGACCTGGAACGAGGGAATGGACGTCGCCTTGTTCCCCTCCAATGTGGCCACGGTTGCACTCGGCGTGCTTGGCCTGATGGGCGCCATGCTGTCGATTACCGGCATCTTCGGAATGGCTGCGTACTCGGTGAGCAAGAGACTGAAGGAATTGGGGATTCGCGTTGCCCTCGGCGCCCAGAGGAAGGAAGTGTTACAAGCCGCGCTGGGGCGGCCGGTCAAGTTGCTGGCGATTGGTTCAGCGGCGGGACTGCTTCTCGGAATTTTATCCAGCCGGGTGCTGGCGTCCATCGTGTATCAGGCGACGCCGCGCGATCCGCTGGTATTGGCGGGAGTTGTTCTGGCCATGTCGCTGCTGGGGCTCATGGCGACGTGGATTCCTGCGCAACGTGCCCTGTCGATCGATCCTTTGGCTCTGTTGCGCGAGGATTGATTCGGCGGGGCTTGCCTGTCGATTTGCTACAACCTGAACAACTAACTCCGCGCTTTCCTGTATCCCGCAGTCCAGGCGTCTCCTATCGTGCAGGCGGGTTGCTCATTCGAGTATCAACGATTGCCATGGAAGCAGGGGGACGCTGGCAGACAGTGTTGCTTTGCCTTGCGGAACATTGTTGATAACGACAGCCTTCGGTTTAAACGATATGGGCAAGCGAAACTCCGTCGGCTCATCCGAGAAGTTGAGAAGAACGACCAGCGTTCCGGAGCTGCCGGACCGTTGGTAGGCGTAGAGTTGCGGGTGATCGCCGGAGATATCGTGATAGGAGCCAAAGATGAGCGTGGGCTTTGATTTCCTGATACGAATGAGGTCGCGGTAAAACGAGAGGACTGATCCCCTTTCTTTAGCCTCAGATTCAACGTTCACTTGCAAGTAGTTCGGGTTGACAGCCAACCAGGGTTTCGAATTCGTGGTGAAGCCTGCCTGGGATGACGCGTCCCATTGCATCGGAGTGCGGCTGTTGTCGCGGCTGGTGATTGCGTTGTTAGCGAGGTACTCAGCCGCGGGCACCTTGCCAGTTTCCACCAGGTCCTTCCAGAGGTTGTAGACGCCGATGTCGTTGTACTGCGATACCGAGGTAAAGGGAAAGTTGCTCATGCCGATCTCCTCACCCTGGTAGATGAGCGGTGTGCCGCGCAGGGAGAGAAGCATGGTCGCGAGCAGCTTTGCGGAGCGATCCTTATACTCGGGCCGGCTCGAACCAAACCTGGAAACCGAGCGAGAGAAGTCGTGGTCTTCAATGAAGACAATCGGCCAGACGTGCGGATCGTCGTCGAATTGATTTTCTTTGTTGAAGTCCTTGAGTCGTTGAAGACTCCAGGGAAGATTGCGCCATCCGTCTCGTATGTTCTGAAGCATGAAATCAAAGCGGAAAGCTGAATTCAGTTCCTTGTTTCGATCGTCTACTGCGCGGACGATCCGGTCGCGTGGCATACCCCACCCTTCCCCTACGAAGTACAGGTCCGGGTAGGCGCTGGTCGCCGCACGCATCTCTTTAAAGTACTCATCGAGACGCGCGCCTGTGGTGCGATAGTCAATCACGTTATCCTTCAACTCCGCCAGGGTCATGTCTCTAAAGGGCAGCGGCTTGGAGATTTCTCCCGCACAGTCGAATCGAAATCCGCTGACACCTTTTGCCGCCCAGAAATTGAGGACCGCATACAATTCGTGACGAACTTTCGGGTTCTCCCAGTTGAGGTCAGGTTGTTTTATGGCGTAGTGATGCAAATAATACTGGCCGGTCGTTTTGTCGAACTCCCATGCGGAGCCGCCATAGGCGCATGGCCAGTTCGTTGGTGGGCCGCCATTGACCGGTTCGCGCCAAAAATAATAATCGCGATAGGGGTTGTCGCGGGATGAGCGGCTTTGCCTGAACCACTCATGCTCGTCGCTGGAGTGGTTGAAAACCATATCGAGAATGACGCGAATATCTTGTTTTTTCGCTTCTGCCATGAAGCGATCGAAGTCCCCCATGGTGCCAAAGTCTGCAGAGATGCGCCGGTAGTCTCGAACGTCATAGCCGTTGTCTGCATTCGGGGAATCAAAACAAGCAGTAACCCAAACGGCGTCGACACCGAGCGATCTCAGATGATGCAGCCTCGAGGTCATGCCGGGAAAGTCACCTAGCCCGTCCCCATTCGAATCCTGAAACGATCGCGGGTAAATCTGGTAAATGATGCCTGTCTTCCACCACGGTTCAGTCGAAACAATTGAATCTACGCTCACCGCCTTAAAGGCGCCCATTGCACGGGGAAACACCGGAAGGGCCGCGGCTGAAATACATAGTTGCCGGAAGAATGCGCGACGAGTCGTCATAAGCACGCTCCCACTATACGCAATAAAAGTTGACGCAGAGGGGATGGTGTGCCGTTGATGGATACGCGAAGTCGCGTTTGTTTCGCGCGTACAGATTCTCTGCCAAAGCTATATGGGCGAAGAGAGGAAGGGCACAACCATCTCAGCAACCATCGGCGTGGAGAGGATGTTGTAGTGCGTCGCTCCTGGTACGATACCGAGCCGGGCGACCGAACGGAGAGCTCCGTCCAGTCCTGCATCGCGTCTGCCCCCGCCGAGAGCTTCATAGAACGCCACGATGTGCGCAGGGCGAATGGAATCGGCGTCGGCAAAGACCAGCTCTGCAGGTGATTTAATCTGCTTCACCTGCGCCGACCAGTCGAATGGCCGTGATTCCAAATCGCCGATTTTGCGGAGCAAATTCTCCCAATTTACCTCCGGATAGAGCTGACCGAGCGGCGATCCTTTGATGTTCTGCGCAATCTCCAAAGCATGCAGGCTCATCTGCTCGAATGCTGCATTTACTTCAGGGTATGCGCCATCCTGCGCCATCGCTGCAGAGATCACAATCAGCCGCTCGACTGAAGCCGGGTGGCGGATAGCTGCCTGCAGTGCAACGCCACCCCCCAACGAATAGCCCAAAACGGCGGCCTTACCAAGTTTCAGATACCCAATCAGTGCGTTGATATCGTCGGCCATGAATTCGAAACGAAGAGGGCGGTCGATATCCTTCGTGTGCCCGTGACCCTGCAGGTGAACGGCGATCACCTGCCGCGATTTGGCAAGCACAGGCAAATTAGGACCAAACATCTCGGTCGCCCCAACTCCGCCATGCAACAGGATGAGTGGTTCGCCCTGGCCATAGATCTCGTAATACATCTGTAGGCCGTTCACCGGTGCATACCCTGATTTTGCATTTGGCATGACCGACTGCAAAGACCGTGCGGGTCGCGTTAGCGCAGGAACAATCGCTGCTGCACTCATCAACCCGGTCGCACGCACGAGAAACTCTCTTCTTTGCATCTCATCGTCTTTCAAACCGCCGACAATCACCAGAAGACCCTTCGCAGGTAAGTATCTGTGAAATAGGCGTCTGAATGTTTCGTTCTCTGCATCTTCCCGTTACGCACGCTATAGCTGAAGGAAGTCCGCCGGCATGGCCGAGGCTGCTCTTCTAGCGGTTTACCGGTGTTAGCGAAGTGAACCCCGCGCCTGGCGATAGGCCGGACTCGACGACGACATTATTGCCGTTGATCCATTGTCTGCCGCCCTGGCCCAGCGGCGCGATGTAGCGCTGTCCCGTGGTGGTGTCTACCGTTGCCTGCACGCCGTTGATGACATCGTTGAAGCTGTCATTCTGGAGCTGACTGATCATTGTTTGCTCGCGCGCATTCTCCGCATTTGTGGCCGCGATCGTCGCCCGCGTCGCGGCGTTTATCTGCCGGATCGCCTGGTTGTTTAGTTGGTTCTGCATAGCGACCCACGCAGGGTTCATCACCAGCGACTCCCCAGCGTGCTGCAACGTCGCGCCTGCCGCTCTCGCCTGCTCCGCCGGAGCAATCAAACTCCCAAGGGCCACCACCACCCAGGATGAGCCCGGCCCGCCGGGCCCCAACAGCATGGTCTCTGCATATACGTAGGCGGACATCGGCGCGCCATTCTTCGTGCAGCTAAAGAACGCCTCACCCGCCGTAGTGTGACTTATGCCGCTTGCCGCGGGGTGATACTTTGGGGTCAGTGCATCGCTTTTCGTCAAGTGCACTGCCTGGCACATGCTGGCGAACCTTGCCTGACCATACCTGGTCGCGAACACATTGCCGGCGGTGTACGCGGCCACACCTGGTCTCGGCCGCAGGAACGGGCCCGGCACCCGGTAGGGAGGAACCGTGGAGTCTCCTACACGGAGATTCGTCAGCCCATCGGGCGAGGTCATGTCGACGATCATCCGAGTGTCGATGGTGCTGAACCGGAAGAGTCCGCCGTAGGTCTTCCAGCCCTGGGGAACCTCGATCGAAAATGCTTTCTCCCGTGTATCGCGAACGGTTATCCATTTCGTTCCGGTTGCACCCGCGTCACCAGCCTGGTCGATAGCGCCGCTCTGCAATGGCGCTGCCGCGTCGACGGCGCTTGAACCAGAACGATGTACCGATGTATAGGCGATTCCCAAAACCGCCAGGAAGAGAAAGAATCCGGCCAACGCAATCTTTTTCACTTCCGCCTCCGCTCACTGCAGGGGCCCGAATCTCCAGGGTTTTACCGCTGCCGGTTGGGAACATTTGCCGGAAAATACGCCGCGCGATTCCGGGGATAGGGCAGACGCGACCGATCCTAATCTTTTTGTGGATGAGAGAGAAGCGGATTTCTGTTCGGGTCAAGCTTATTTGGAAAATTGACGCTCGCTCAAGCGCATTGCCCTGTTCTCAACAGTTGACAGCTCTGTGCGATAGTTCCGCGACATGACGTTCATTCCGAGAATTTGCCACTTTTCATCGGAACCCAACGCTGCCACAGTCAGAACCGTGACACCTTGCTTCTGAACTAATATTGGGAAAAGTGATCTTGATTCGAGGATACAAGGTCTATGACAGACTGGTTCGCACGTCCCGTCCTACACGTCAAGGACGTCGAGGCCGCGCTTCGCTTTTACGTTAACTGCCTCGGCTTCACGAGCCCCTGGCGCTACGACGAGGACGGTAGAGCGCATGTCGCACAGGTCGATCGGCAGGGCTGCGCGCTTATCCTGGCCGACACGTGGCCGGAGAAGATTGGCAAGGGGTTGATATTCATTTCCCTGAACGTCGAGCCGGCGACGCTCGAGGCCGCGGTCGTCGCGTTGGACGCGCTGCGCGCGGAACTCGAGACCAAAGGCGTTGAGGTCAAAGAGGGTTCGTGGGGCTACCGGCTTCTGGTGGTCGACGATCTCGACGGCAATCAGCTCTTCTTCAACTATCCGAACGAGACTGCATCCGGCAAGATTGCTAGGGATGACGCATGATCGTCCAGCAACGACGGGAGCCGCGACAACGACGGCGAAGTGACACTGCAATTCCGTAAAGTATTCGGTTGGTGCATTATCGCCAACGCACTCAGCGAGAAAGATTGAACGCCATTTGGCACAGGCACTACCAAACCGCAATCTACGACATCATGATGACCAATGGGCGATGGATTGAACCAACAAATCGAGGTCGTTAGAAGCGAAAAAGGCTTATCCATGATGAGGCATCCGACGACCCGGTAATAAAACTAGGTTGACACCCGTCGGGGTCTTGCCGGGCGCGATCGCTGCGGAACGAATAATCGTGATCAACTTGTCTCCGTTCTTGATCCACCGCGCCAGTGGCTTCCTTCAAACGGCCCTATCAAAACTGCCCGAACGAAATCTCTGTTGATCCTCATTTCGTGCCCAAAGCAGCGCTGATAGGGGCCTATCGTTTGCGAAGACTGATTTTGAGACTGGGACCTGACCGGCGCTCAGTGCTACACCCTACCCGGCAAATCGTCATTCGAGCGTCTGGGAAGATCCGGCCTGCTACCACTCCCGGCGGCCGGGGATGATACGATGGCATTTGTCTTGAGTGTGCGATTTAAATCGTATTAAAGCGTTATATTCCCCAAACGGCCCAATCGACCTGCAAAACCGCAGCCCGCGAAAGGGCCGAATTCGTCGGAGGCTATTGTGATCCCTGTGTTCTGGCGCTATCTCCGGATGCCATCCAGAATTCCTCTTTCCACTCTCTTCGTTCTCCTTGCCGCCGTCATGATCTTCGCGGCGCCGCCCGTTGTCCGGGCTCAGGTGGGCCTGTCCGGAGTCGTCACCCATCCATCGGGTGGCGCGGTCGCAAACGTCTTGGTCACGGCCACAAATAAGAGCACGAGCCAGGCACGCGAGGAGCGGACCGGCGACGATGGCGTGTACAAGTTCTCGCTCCCAGCCAACGACTATCCCGTGAAGTTTATTGCGACCGGCTTCAAGACTGCCGGCATCGAGTGGCTCACCAAAAACGTAACCGAGACGGCAGGTTTCGACCAGGTCCATCCCCACGAACCGGCTCCGCCAGCTCCACCCGCCTCCGACGCGCTGACCTGGCACGGCATCACGCTGTACGGTACGTATGACATCGGCGTCGGCTGGGTCAGCCACGGATTACCGGAAAACGGCTATAACTATGAAGGCGCATCTCTGGTGAATCGAAACGGCTATCAAAATCGATTCCTCATCGCACCGAACAACCTGCAGCAGACGAGTCTGGGCGTCAGGGGCAAGGAAGAGTTTCAGCCTGGCTGGTCGGTTGTGTTCAACGCTTCCAGTGGCATCAATCCGCAGTCCGGCCTGCTCGCCAACGCGACGGCCACCCAGACCATCAACAACGGCCTTCCCAGGAGCAGCTATTCGTACACCATCGACGGCGCGCGCGCCGGCCAACCCTTCAATGACGAAATCTATGGCGGTATATCGTCCGAGCATTTCGGCACGCTGACCTTCGGTCGTCAGCGCTCTCTCGGTACCGATGCGATGCTCCGTTACGATCCGGCCGG
>CAZSUK010000164.1:0-3017 GCA_964609355.1 uncultured Acidobacteriaceae bacterium
TCCCACGCGAGCCTCGAGATAATCGAAAGCGGCCCCCAGCGGAACGGCTTTGCCGCTCTCCATCGTTTCCTTTTCTGAGACCGCCGCATCTGCCGCAAACCGCTCGCGAAGCTCGGCACGGTCGGCCTCCTGGCTCAACACCTCAACCATGAAAGCATGCGGAGTCTTATTCGCCGCGCCGGCAAGTCGCTCGATCCGCCGCTTCAGCGCTTCTGGAAGTTTAAGACTCGTGGCGGCCATTGATTGCACCCTTAAGACCATGGGTAGTCAGAAAGTACTACCCAGGCGAATCGAAGTCAAGTTCGCAAACTCCTCAGTTGTGAGCTCGAATAGAAAGTCGTCCGGGAAGCGCTTGGGATTACGGCGTACCTGCTCGTTGAGCCGCCGGGTCATGACTCCATCGAGCGGCGTCGAGAAGCACCCGGCGTCCGCGCAGCACCAGGATCGCCCGCATAATCTTCTACCTCACCTAGGGCAGCCTCACCAATAGCCATTCACGTAGCGTATTCACTCGTCCAGCGAGCCGTTCCATCGGATAGTCGCCTATTTGCGGCTGACAAACGGGAGATGATCACGCTCATCCGGGCGGCGTTCGCCCGAGGCATCACGTTCTTCGATACGGCCGCAGCGGCTCGAGGAAAATATCGGAGCGGCCGCGGTCGAACTCAACGCCGCCGATCTTGCGGAGATTGGCGACGCCACCGGCAAGATTCGAGTAATAGGAGATCGGTTGCCCGAAAGTGCGCTGGCGATGACCGATCGCTGAGCTTGGATGACTGTGCTCTCGCCGTGAAATAGCTTCAACGTAATCATTGGATCTGCTGCCGGTGCTCTGATCGGGCACCAAGGCTGCGTGTGAAACCACAGCCAATGCCAGCGAACGTCCGCCAACTTATTGCACGGCACTGCAAGCGGAACTCATTGGCTGGCATTGGCCAGCGATGGTTGGAAAGTGGAGCGGGCGATGGGAATCGAACCCGAACTACCACACCGTGATTCTATTGCAGTTTCAATCAGCTACAGTGACCACATCGGCCTGCGTGTGATTTGCGTGTGAATGTCCGGGATCAGACCACGCGCCCACTGCGCGATGTTTCGGGTTGAACCTGTCGATCAACTTTTCGAAGCGGTGTCTCACGGGATGAAACGCGAGACCAAACATACCGCCGATGAAGGCGCTTGCAAAGTGATCAGTGATACTCAGTACCGCGACAAGGTGCTCGGCAGAGAAGGCCTCAACCGCGGCGAACCCGAAGAGGAACAGTGGCACGGTGGCGCCGTAGACGACGGCTTTTCGGATAACGAGCGACGGGCTGATCGCGCCCGCGTAAAATACTGCGGCCACAACGCACGTTATCTGGATCGCGCTAGTCAATGAATCAATCGTCACCGACTCTATCGTTCGCAGCATCTGCGAATTCGACTGCGCAATCGTAGCTTTCACCGCAATACCCACCACCGCAAGCATCACCGAGCCAATAACGCTCGCCAGAAACCAAAGAACCTTTTGCCGGGATTCCGCATTGCCCGAGCGATAGCTGATGTAGAAATAGACTGTACCGAGCACCATGATGAGTATCCGCGCCATCTCCCCGAGATACCGGTTGGGCTGCAGCGTCGCAATTGCGGTCAGGCAGGCAATCAGGATCCCAAGGGGAATCCGCCGCAACAGGACAGACAGAACAACCCTTGGCACCAAATGCCTTCCCCATACGGTTGGGCTCGCGAGGAGACTCGCTGGCGTGATTGCCCGAGGAAACTGCTGCGTCGCCCGAACAAACAGGTAGGCGCCAGCCAGGAATCCCACATCCATGGCGACATGAGCGGCCACATGGGAAGTCGGCGACAGTATTCGGAGGACTGTGCCTGGCAGGCCGGACCCGTAGATCGCGGTCAGCGACAGCGCTAAAGCAGTGTTGGCAGCCTGATCGCCCGCCCGCCACGCGATCAAGCATGAGACGACAAAGACCGTGACGGCCGTCGCAATTAAAATCGTATCGTCGAGGCGATCGCCGAATGAGACTCCTGCACCGCTCCAAGTACGGGCCAGAAACCAGGCTTCAATGAGAATCCCGGCCAAGGAAGCTACGACGACGATCCACCGGTCTGGCGGCCATGCTCGTGCTGCTTTCGGGCTCATGCCTGCAGATCCTCAATGAATCGTTTGTATTGGGCTTGGGGCAGGAGATATTTTGGCAGATTTCACCGCACTTGCCAGCCGAGGGTATGGCGCGGCTGTCTCGTCCGCTGACACTGGAAATGGATTGGAGCGTGCGATGGAAATCGAACCCAAACGGACGGCCCTTCAAAACCTATAAAATAAGGCGCTTCGTGAACCGTAGAAGCCTGCGTGCAATTGACGTGCGAATTTTCGCTCCTTCACCGGATCGCGCATTCTCAGGAGTCTAGCGGCTTGTCCTGAATCCAGCCGAGCTGGCCCCTTGTTATCAAAATAGAATCCCACGCTCGCGACGACAGCCCCTGGGAACAAGAGTGCGCCCGGCGCCAGGATCGCTTGCAGTGGGCGACAGCCACCTGGGATCCACTACCTTTCGACGCTGACTCGGCACGGATGTACGGTCGGGTCTTTGCGGCCGCGAGAGCGGCGGGACAATCCAGCAGAGCTCGCTTCGCCGATTTGCTTATCGCCTCAACGGCTGCGGCCAATGGGTTACCACTCTACACACGCAATCCCTCTGACTTTGCGGCACTGAAGCGCATCCTTAAAGTCGTCAAGGTCTAGTTCGCTGGCATTGGCCAGCGATAGTGGGAAGTGGAGCGGGCGATGGGAATCGAACCCACGGCTCAAGCTTGGGAAGCTTGGGTATTACCATTATACGACGCCCGCGCCAGGCCGATCATAACTCGCTCGCAGCGGCACGCCAACTGCGACACCCGGGCCGCGCTCTTCAGCTCAGCCGAGGCGGCGACTCGCCCGTTGCCTCGATCTCGACCAGCAGATCCTCCCGGCAAACGTCCGCCCGCAGGAACACGATGGAGGTCGAGGGTCGCAGGCG
>CAZSUK010000165.1:0-6671 GCA_964609355.1 uncultured Acidobacteriaceae bacterium
GCCAGGGCAAGAACAGTCACCAGTGAGAATATGACTACGTACGCGTTGATGTGTTTTGTCATCCGCTTACCTGAACCTGCTGATATTTATGCTACATCCGCTGCAAAGGATACTCTCAGCATGGGCTCGCCCGCGTCGGGGGATCCATGCTTTTGCAGGGAACCGGGCAAATTTTGCAGGAAGGTCTCACGCTGGCTATAGTGATCTGGATGAATCGAAGACATTTTGTCGGTCTAGCCGCTTCCGCGGTGGTTGTCCAGGGATTGCCCCGGGCTTTCGCTGCTGCCCCCATCAAACCGTTTGCTTTAGGAGTGGTGATCAAGCCATACGGCGCCCCCGAAGAGCGTTTGCGCATGGCGCATGACTTGGGATTTCCTACTGTCTTTCTCTCCATGGACGACTATATTGGCAGCTTCACTCCTGATCTGGCGCGCCAATACCGCGACCTGCTGGCTAAATACCAGCTCACGGCAACGACCGTGGAGGTGGTGGGGCCGCCGCCCCTGAAATGGAACTTTATGCAGGGGCCGGACACAATCGGCGTGGTTCCACCCAAGACCCGCGCAGCGCGCATCGATGCCCTGCACCAGGCCTCCGATTTTGCCAAGCTGGTGGGCATTCCGCAGGTACAAACGCATTGCGGGTTTATTCCTGAAAATCCTGGCGATGCGCTCTACACACAAGCGGTGGAAGCCATTCGCACTGTGGCTAAGCATTGCCAGGGGAACGGTCAGGACTTCCTTATGGAAACAGGCCAGGAAACCCCGACCACCATGTCCCGAGCCATCCACGATGTAGGTCTGCCAAACCTGGGCGTCGGTCTCGACACCGCCAACCTGCTGCTTTACGGCAAAGCGAACCCGGTCGACGCGGTCGATATTCTTGGGCCCCACGTCAAGAGCGTGCACGCCAAGGATGGCCGCTGGCCGACCAATCCCAACGAGTTTGGGGAAGAGGTTTTGATCGGCAAAGGTTTGGTCGACTTTCGCGCCGTGTTTACCAAGCTTCATCGGGTGGGTTACAAAGGCGCCATCAGCATTGAGCGCGAGACCTCGGGCCCGCAGCAGATTGAAGATGTGAAAGCAGAAAAGGCTTATCTTGAACGCGTAATTCGCGAGGTGAATGCATGAACCGGCGAGAATTTCTAAAAACTGGAACCGCGTGTGGACTGCTGTTCGTGAAGCCGAGCACTGCGTTCAGCTACCAGGCCAACTCCGCCGTGCGCCTTGGTTTGCTGGGGTGCGGCAATCGCGGCACAACCGTTGCCACGTCTTTCGCCCACAGCACCACCGCGCGGGTCGTTGCTTTGGCCGATATCTTTCCGGATAAGTTGGCCCTGGGCCGCAGCCATTTCGACGACTTGAATACCAGCCTTTCTTGCGCGCGTATTGATGAAAAACTGCTTTTCCACGGACCACATGCCTTCGAGCAACTGGTGGCCGCCAAGGATGTCGATCTCATTCAGATCTCCACCCCTCCTTTCTTTCATGTGCAGCACCTGGAAGCCGCGGTTGCCTCGGGCAAGCATGTCTACTGCGAAAAGCCAGTCGGCGTCGACGTTGCGCAGGCAAAGCAGGCGCTCGAGATCGCCAAAAAGGTGAAGCCGACGCAGAGTGTCGATGTGGGGTTCCAATGCCGCAGCGCGCCGCCGATTGCCGCCATTGCAGAAAAGATCAAAGCCGGCGCCCTGGGCAAGATTGGCGCTGTTGCCGGCAACTACTACGCTACCGCATCAGAAGAAAAGGTTCGTCCTGGGGCCTCGCCCGACGAGTACCGCCTGCGAAACTGGCTCTGGTATCGCGCTTTATCAGGAGACATCCTGGTGGAACAGAACATTCATATTATCGATCTTTGCAATTGGATGTTGGGCGCGCACCCGCTCAAGGCAACCGCCACGGGAGGCCGCAACATCCTGACCCACGCCGGCGATTGCTGGGACAACTACCAGGTGGACTTCACTTACCCGGAAGGCGTTCACCTCGCTTTTGCTTCCACCCAATTCGGCAACAACGGATTCGACGCCGGCCTCAAGCTCTTCGGTGCTGACGGGTCGGCGACTGTTCCCTACGCGGGCCCGGTACAGATTGTGGGTACGCAAGCCTGGGCCTGGGCTGATTCCATGAGCGCCACCGGACCGGTCAAGTTTGCTGCCAACGGCAGCTTTTCTGACAACCTGGCTTTTGCCGATCGCGACAAGGAGCGGACCTTCATCGACAGCATCACCTCTGGCCAGTGTCACAACCAGATAGCCGCGGGCGTGGAGACAGCCTTGAGCTGCATGCTCGGTCGCATGGCCGGCTACGAAAAACGTGAAGTGACCTGGGAAGACCTGTTGGCTCACGGAGAAACCTACAAGCTGGACATGAGCCTCGACCAGTTTGCTTGAGAAGGGTTTGGGATCCTTGTCTCGCCACCAGTGCTAAAGAGCCTTCGGAAAAACTCGGTCCTGGAAGGGCACGGCTGAAGCCGTGCCCTTCCATTAGCAAACGGTTCCACCCGACTAAGTGGTCCCCGTTGCAGTGACCGCAGGCCGGGTGACCGCCTTCTGCAGCTCTTCCAGTACCAGCTCGCGCAGAGTTGTTGGGGTAAGAACATGAACCCGGGCCCCCAGGCCTAATGCGAGGAACCGAGCCTCCTCCACGCTCTCGAATGAAACGTGAAGAATAGTCCACCCCTCCGGAAGGGCGGGCGTCGCCTGGACATCAGGAGCCGGTGACGCCCGGCACCACCGGCTGATAGACAGGGCCGCATCCGCGGCCAAGGCAAGGGTAGCCTGAAACTGAGTTCGTTTCTGCTGTAGCTGTGCGGTTGCAGTCTTCCAATGGGCAGCGAGGTCAAAGTTCGCCGGCCGCTCAAAGGTTACCGCGAGCACAACCGCGTTCTGCATCCGCGAAAGCCGGTAGGTACGCATTCCTGCCGGCGCTCGCGCCACCAGGTACCAGACCGCCTGTTTGTTGACGATGCCGTAAGGGTCGACGGTGCGGACTCCTGTCTCGCCATCGGCTCGGGAGTAGACGAACGTCAACTTGCAATCGCGGGCAATGGCGTCCTGAACAACCGGAAGCAAGCTGAGGTCGACGGAAGACGGATGCCAGCCCTCAGGATCGATATGCAGCCGGGCGCGTATAGACGCGGCCTGCGTCTGCATTTTCTGTGGCATCGCGGCCAGCAGCTTACCAAAAGCGCGCTCCGACGCAGCGGCCAGGGATGGATGCCCGAGCGCACTGGGCTGTGACATCAGCAACGCGCTCAGCTCTGCCTCATCCAGCCCGGGTACCTTGGTGCGCCAGCCGCGGGCGAGTTCCCAGCCGCCCTGGGATCCACGCAGCGCGACGATAGGGACCCCCGCTGCACTGAGCGCTTCCATATCGCGATGCGCGGTGCGCTGCGACACTTCCAGCCGTTCCGCAAGCTCGCGGGTAGAGAGACGCCCATGCGCCTGCAACAGCATAAGCGTCGAAAGTAGGCGGCCGGATTTCATAATTCCAGTTTCTTTTAAATATATGACAGCCTGTGTCATATATCCCGCTTTAAGTTGAAAGTGTGAGGAGGGCTTATGGGACTGAGAGAGTTTTTCCTATGGCAGTTAGAGCACGAGGCTGCTACCTCGCGCAAAGTGATTGAGCGTGTCCCGGAAGGGCGCAACAGTTGGAAACCGCACAGGCGTTCGATGGAGTTGGGTCACCTGGCGGCATTGGTAGCGTCGATCCCGGGGTGGGTCGAGGTAATGATCAACCGTCGTGAGCTGAATCTGTCTGATCCGGAAAACGAGGTCATGAAGACCAAGGCAGTGAACAGCCGGGCAGAGCTGTGCCAAATGCTGGCCGAAGGTCTGGCCAAGTCCCGCAAGGCGCTGGAAGACACGACCGAGGACCACCTGACCAAGATGTGGCGTTTCCGCATGAATGACCGGGTGGTGAGTGAAGGGCCGCGCTATGCCATGATCTCGGACGGCGCAATGACGCACCTGGCCCACCACCGCGGTCAACTCACCGTCTACCTGCGTCTGCTGGAGGCGAAGGTGCCGGCGATTTATGGTCCGTCTTCAGACGAAGGCTTCTAAGATGGATGGGTTTTGCGGCGGGGCTAAAACCCCGCCCCCAACTAAGCTGTGTGGATACGAACAGTTGATTATGGTTTAGCGGCGGCCGGTATGGTGGGTCATTTGACCCTGCTCGCGATTCTTGTTCGCCGCCGGCTGCTCGCTCGCCTGCCGATATTTGCAATTTTGATTGCGTTTTATTTTTTACGCTCAGCCCTTTTGCTGGCCGGTCATTTTCCGGCCGGATGGCTCCGGTCGTATTGGGTACTCATCTATCTCGATCCCGGATTGCAGTTACTCCTCATCTTCAGGCTTGGTTGGGTCGCCTGGCGCTTCGGTCGAGTTCGCACAGCAGTGGCTATTCCGCTGCTGATGATTACCTCGTTTATGGTCTCGTGGTACGTCGGGCCGTCTTCTCACTCCTCGCTGCAGAACCTTGCGCTCAAACTGAGTGTGTTTATTTCGGTTATGTGGCTGCTGGTAACTCCGTGTCTCTTTTTCCTGCTACGTAAAGTGGATCTGTACAAGCGAAGAGTTCCGCTTGGTATCGCTCTCGGCTTTGCTGTCTATTCGGCAGCAAATGTTGCGACCGAGATCGTACACCAGCATTTTGCTCTGCATCCTCAGCCTGCACTTTTTACAGGTCTCTCTTTCTTTCGCGCCATCATCTATCTCGGCTGTCTCGCTGCATGGTCGATTCTGTTCTTAAGCGATAAGTCAAACGTCGCACCTGCTTTGACCTGATCTTAGTACAAGGCTTATAAATTAAGCCGAAGATGTGGCGTCCCCCAGCTAACATGCTTCGCACCCAATGGATTGGAGTAGGGCCATGTTTCACTCCTCCTTTGCAGTATTGCTCTGTCTGGATCTGCTTTTGCTTGGTTGCGGTTATACCGAAAACGGCGTGGTCCAGGGCTTGCCGATGCAATCGCAGAAAATCAAACATATCGTTGTGATCATGCAAGAAAACCGCTCCTTCGATAACCTGTTCCATGGTTTTCCTGGGGCGGACACGGTCGACAGCGGGATGAGCGACGGCAAGCTGGTTGCTCTGCAACCGATTCGAATAGAACAAGGCACCGACCTCGACCACAGCCATGCAGGTTGGTGGAAAGACTGGGACAACGGAAAGATGGACGGGTTTGCCCACGCAAAATATCCCGTTCCTGACCTTCCCTACGCCTATGTCCCTCAGGAAGAGGCGGAGCCTTACTGGAACCTGGCCCGGCAATACACGCTGGGCGACCGGATGTTTCAGTCCAACAGCGGCCCCAGCTTTCCTGCGCATCAATATATGATTGCCGGTCAGTCGGCCGATGCAGACGAGAATCCGGGGTTGGGGGTATGGGGTTGCGATGCTCCGCCCACGGCCAGGGTAGCGATGGTGGGGCCGAACGGTACGGATTTGCCCGGGGTCTACCCCTGCTTCGATTATCCGACCATGGCTGATCTGCTGGATTCCAGAAGTATTAGCTGGAATTACTATGCTTCCGGGAAAAGCAACCCAGCGGAGTATATCTTGTCTGCCTTCCAGGCGATTCACCACATCCGCTTCGGGGAGGATTGGAATAACCACGTAGTTTCACCGAATAGTCAGGTCCTGACCGACATTCAGAGTGGCAAGCTGGCGCAGGTAACGTGGATCGTTCCCCAGTTGCCCTATTCCGATCATCCGGGAAAAGGTTCAACTGCGGAGGGGCCTAGCTGGGTGGCCGACATCATCAACGCTATCGGCGCCGGCCCGTTCTGGGATTCGACGGTGATCTTTGTTAGCTGGGATGATTGGGGCGGCTGGTACGACCATGTGAGCCCGCCCCAGGTAGACAGCATGGGCCTCGGTTTTCGGGTGCCTGTAATCGTGGTTTCTCCTTACGCGAAGAAGGGGTACATTTCGCACCAGGTGCATGAGTTCAGCGGGTTCTTGCGCTACACCGAGGAGGTCTTCGCGCTCCCCAGCCTGGGCACGCGCGACGTAAACACGGATGACTTTGCCGACTGCTTTGACTACTCGCAAAGCCCGATTCCCTACTCGGCTGTCCCGGTTACCTTTTCGCCTGAGCACTTTTTGCAGGAAGACCCATCGGGGCCGCCCGACGACGATTAAGGGGCTGGGTCGAAGTGATGATCAACCGCCGGGAGCTGAACCTGTCCGACCCTGACAGTGAAGCCATGAAAACGAAGGTTATGAACACGCGAGCGGAGCTGTGTCAGATGCTGGCCGAGGGCCAAATCCCGGAGGGCGCTGGAAGAAACAACCGAGGATCATCTGACAAAAATGTGGCGCTTCCGCGTGAATGACCGAGTCGTGAGTGAAGGACCGCTATGGCATCATCTCGGACGGCGCCATGACGCACCCCGCTCACCATCGCGGTCAGTGCACCGTCTACCTGCGTTTGTTGGGGGCGAAGGTGTCGGCGATCTATGGTCCGTCCCCCGACGAAGAGTTGTAGACGATAGAAGTGCCGGGTTAGATCACGCAACTCAGGCGAGTCCCGAAGGGACGGCACAATCTGTAGCACGGCACGGAAGTGCCGGGTAAGATCACGCAAACCAAGCGAGTCCCGAAGCGACGGCACAATCTGTAGCACGGCACGGAAGTGACGGGTAAGATCACGCAACCAAAGCGAGT
>CAZSUK010000166.1:0-10147 GCA_964609355.1 uncultured Acidobacteriaceae bacterium
CGGATCCCCCGCGACCGCGACGTAGACATCTCCACCAGCCGGCGTGTCGTCGCCGAGCATCAGCTGGCGCGTTCCCACGTCCACCTCGGCTGCCGGTTCCTCTAATCCATATTGCTTGCGGTCGGCAGCCTTGTCCTCAACCACGCGGTCTGCGCTCAGTGCTGACAGGGTCGAGAGCACACCAGCCACCGCTTCCTGATCAGCGCGGTACGGCTTAGGTTCGGTGATCTGCCATTTGCCTTCTATCTTTTTGACCGTGACTGGGTCTGAACCCCTCTGCTTCAAGACGAGCTGAGTCACAGCGAATGGGTCAACTTTAAGAATGACCGGCGTGGCGCTGGAAGGAACGGCCGCGCTCTCGGCAGGCGGCTTCCGGTGCTGCGACCAGTAAAGAACGCCGGCCAATGCGGCCAGTACAATCACCGCAATGATCAGACGAAACTTCATCGTCTCTTCCACCAGACAAGAGTTCCGGCGACCACCACCATCAGCGGCAGGATGAATTGACTGGTCGCCCGCACCAGGTTCAATTGCGCCCTGGTCATGGTGATGCGGCGATCTTCCTGCTGCTTGGGCCGGATGGAAATCAAATCCTCATCAGACGCCAACCAGTTCACCGCGTTCACTGCCAGATCACCGTTGCCGTTGAAGCCCAGGAAGCGATTCGCAGCCCATGACGAGCTGCCGGTCACAACGAAGCGGCCCTGCGAGTTTTGCTTCCCGGTGTTGTAGGTGCCCGCCGCGGCAATGGTCAACGGACCTTTACGGTTGTTGGGATCCGCAACACTCACCTCCGGAGAACTCAGGTTCGACGTTGCCAAGCTGCTGCTCGAGGAATCGAAGAGTTTCTCGACACTCGTCTTATCCGTATTCTTGATATCCAGCGAACGAGAAAGCGGGAATCCGACGGCGCTGCCGCGCATCTGCGACACGATGGGCTGACTGCTATAGGTCGTGACGAGTGCCACCTGCGGACCAAGCCCGGCGAGCTGGCCGACGGGGTTAAGGTCGAGAATCATGTTCTTGTCCAGGGTCACACCCCAGCTCTGCAGCAGGCCGGTCAGGGTGTCATTGGCGGCAATTGCAGAACGCCCGAACTGAACCGGCGGATCCAGCATGAAGAATGCCCGCCCGCCATTTTGGACATAATTCTTGATTGCATCCACTTCCTGTTGCTGATAATCGTGCGTGGGGCCGGCGATGACCAAAGTCGTGCAGTCGGCTGGGACTTCTGCCTTTTGCAGCAGGTCGATAGACCTGGCTTGATACTCATCCTTGGCCAGGAGATCTTTGAATTGCGAGAAACCGTCGCGCTCGGTTTCGTCGATCGCATGCTCTCCACTGCCGGTCACAAAACAGATCGTACGGGTAGTTCCTTTGAGATCGCGGATAAACGCCCCGGTGATGCCTTCTTCGGAAAGACCTTTCGCGGTCTCTTTCTTGTCGCCGATTTGTACCACGGCAGTACCAAAGTCGCGGATCCCAGCGGCGCGCGCCAGCTGCGGATTCTTATCGGGATCTACGTACGCAACCTTTATCTTTGGGGAGAGGTTCGTATATTGCTCCAGAAGGTCTTTCCCCTCCTGGAATCGCGTGCTCTGGTTGAAGTAGGTGATGGTGGCATTCTGGTTGAGCCCGGCCACGATTTTCTTCGTTTGATCGGAAAGGCTGTACTGTTTGTTTGAGGTGGTGTCGTAGGACTTGTTATAACGATCGGCCAACATGTTCGCGATGACCACGATAGTGATCACGACCAGGATGTAAACCGCGGCGTACGCTCCGTACTTTGTCTGCCTTGCTTTCAGCCACTGACTTGCCATCTACGACCTCCAGCGCAGGGATTCCATGGCGCGCGCGGTGAAAAAGAGCCCAAGGAAAATCCCAGTGAGATAGAAGATGACGTCTTTCAGCTCGATCACCCCTTTGGCGAAGGACTCGAAGTGAGTAATGACCGAAAGATAGGCAAGCACATGGGCCCAGGTTGCGGATTCATATCCGCTGGTCCACTCCAACACCCAGAGCAAGAGGCAAACACCAAACGTGGCCGCCCCGGCAATGATCTGGTTTTTGGTTAAGGTCGAAATGAAGGTGCCCAAGGCAAGCAACGTACCCGCTTGCAACAGCAGGCCAAGATAACCCACGGCGAGCGGCTTCCAGTCCGGGTGCCCGTAGCGAAAAAGGAAAGCAAAATTGATCGCGGTAAAGAATAGCAGGCAAGCGTAGAGGATCATCGCCGCCAGCCATTTTCCCACGATCACCTCAATATCGCGGACCGGCGAGGTGGCCAGCAATTCAATGGTCCCGGAACGCTTTTCCTCGGCAAAGAGGCGCATGGTGATCATGGGGATAAAGAAAAGTCCGACCACGCTGGCGTTCGAAAGCAGGGGCCGGATGATCTGCTCGTTCACGTTCATGGGAAAGTTCTGGCCACGTAGTTGCATCTCCAGCCCGGCGATGACGAAGTAACCGAGCGCGTTCCAGAAGAAGAACCCGAAGATCAGGGCAAACATGGTCAACAGAAGATAGGCGATCGGAGAAACGAAATAGCTTCTGAGCTCTTTGCTGCAGATGGTCCAGATATTTCTCATGACTGGGGAGCCTCGCTTCCGGTGAGCTGGAGAAAGATTTCTTCCAGGCTTCTAGCGGCGGGGCGGAGTTCACAGAGGTCCCAACCCGAAGCAACGACGGCGCGCGCCAGGTCTCCCCGCACCAGCTGTCCCTTCTGACTCTGCACTTCAAAAATTAGCCCAGCGTCTTTACTGTCAGTGCACACCACTCGACTGACTCCCGGTATGCCTTCGAGCTTCTGCTGCACGAGCAGAGGATCGGGCTGGCCCTCCCGGGCGGCAATTTCGAGCAACAGAGTTTCCGCGTCACGCGCCCGCGCCTGCAGGTTGCGCACAGAGTCGGTGGCGACCAGCTTGCCCTTGTTGATAATGAGCACCTGCTCGCAGGTCTGTTCGACTTCCGGAAGAATGTGGGTACTGAGAATAATGGTGTGGTCGCCGGCCAGGCCTTTGATCAGGTCGCGCGTCTCGTTGATTTGTTTGGGATCCAGGCCCGCGGTCGGTTCGTCGAGAATCAACACGTCTGGATTGTGAATGATGGCTTGCGCCAAACCTACCCTTTGGCGGTAGCCTTTGGAGAGTTTGCCCAGCAGCTTGTTCCTCACATCGGCCACAAAGCAGCGCTCGCATACATAATTCACGCGCTTTTCAAGGTCTGCGCCGGAAAGGCCCTTGAGCTTGCCCACGAAGCGCAGATATTCAGCCGTTTCCATTTCCGGATAAAGGGGCGGAGTTTCGGGCAAATAGCCGATTCGCTTCTTAACCTCGAAGGGCTGTTCGAGAACATCGAAGCCCGCAACCGAGGCGGTACCGGCCGAAGGAGAAAGGAAACAGGTAAGAATGCGCATGGTCGTCGTCTTCCCCGCGCCGTTGGGGCCGAGGAAGCCAACAATCTGGCCCTTCGCCACGGAGAAGGAGATGTGATCCACTGCAACCGCGCGCGCATACCTTTTTGTAACGTCTTTGACTATGATCATCGCTGGGAGGGAGTTAGATCCAGCTTAGCACTATAGATCCACGCACAAGCTGTCTGCCAAACACCATCGTAAAAAGGAGACTCCGTTGTGTCAATTCCAGCAATCGGAGTTACGAGGAATTAAGTCCATCAGAATTCCGAATCCACCTTGCCGGCCTGCACATCCTAAGAGACCTACATGAGCGCCGCCTCTGCTGCCACACTCACTCAGGCAGACCATGACTGGAAGCCGAAGACAAATCCATGGCTCATCGCCTTCGTGGTTTCGCTGGCGGCGTTCATGGAAGTCCTCGATACCAGCATCGCGAACGTGGCGTTGCCGCATATAGCCGGGAACCTCGGCGCCAGCCAGGACCAGAGTACATGGGTACTTACCTCATACCTGGTTTCAAACGCCATCGTTTTGCCCATTAGCGGCTGGTTGGTGAACCTGTTCGGGCGCAAACGCTTCTTCATGACCTGCATCGTCATTTTCACCATCAGCTCTCTGCTCTGCGGGATAGCGCCGAGTCTGGGAATTCTGCTGGTCGCGCGCGTGATTCAGGGCGGTGGCGGAGGTGGCCTGCAGCCCATGGCGCAGGCCATTCTGGCAGATACTTTTCCACCCCGTTTGCGCGGGCTGGCGTTTTCGCTATACGGGGTCACGGCGATCTTCGCGCCTTCCATCGGTCCCACACTCGGCGGCTGGATCACGGACAACTACACCTGGCGATGGATCTTCCTGATGAACCTGCCGGTTGGGATCCTGGCGATTTTTCTGGTTTACACGCTGGTGGAGGATCCTCCCTATTTGACGCGGGCGCGCCTGCTGGGTAAGCGGGTGAAACTGGACTACGTGGGTTTCTCGTTGCTGGCGCTGGGGGTCGGAGCCTTGCAGATCCTGCTGGATAAGGGGCAGGAGGACGATTGGTTTGGATCCCACTTCATCGTCACCCTAATGCTGATTGCCGGGGTATGCCTGCTGGCCCTGGTCATATGGGAGCTCTACCAGAAGACTCCTATCGTCGATGTCCGGCTCTTCGGCAACTTCAACTTCGCTACGTCGAGCATGATGATGTTTGTGGTGGGCGGTATGTCTTTTGCCACCACAGTGTTGGTGCCACAGTTTCTGCAGGCGAATCTGGGGTACACCGCGGAGTCGGCGGGCATGGTGCTTTCGGCCGCAGGTTTTGTGTTGCTGGGCGCTTTGCCTTTTATTGGTATGCTCGCCGGGCGGTTCCAGGGCCGATACCTGATCGCCACCGGATGGCTTCTACTGACCTGCAGCATGTGGCTGTCGACCCGGCGTATCGACCTGCTGATTAGCTTCAACTCGGCGACCCTGCTGCGGATTGCGCAGTATGCGCCTTTGGGCCTGGTGTTTATTCCCACGACCGCAGCCGCGTATTACGGGATGCCCAAGGACAAGAGCAATGCGGTTGCCGGCCTGGTGAATTTTATGCGCAATATTGGGGCCAGTGTGGGCACTTCGGTGGTGACTACGGTATTGGCGCGGCGTAACCAATTTCATCAGGAACGCCTGGGGAGCAACCTTACGCCCGACAACCTGGTTTTTCGCGGCGCCGTCAATGGCATTGCCAAACAGTTGCAGCAGAGCGGCATGAGCGGACACGATGCAATGGGCGGCGCCTACGGACGGATTTATCAGAATCTACAAGTACAGGCTTCGACGCTTTCGTATATCGACACGTTCTGGCTGCTGACGATTGCTGCCGGCGCCATGTTTTGCTTGACGTTTGTGTTGAAGGGAAATGATCCGCGCGGGGGCGAGAAGGTCGTAGCTCACTAATGAGTGGCAAAGAGAAAATGCGCGCCATGTGGATGGCGGGTGACTTCGGGAAGATTGCGGAGTACACCGCCATTTCTGCTGAGGCCTTTGTCGAGGCTCTCGATATTACTCCGGGGATGCAGGTGTTGGACGTTGCATGCGGCACAGGCAACCTGGCCATACCCGCGGCGCGTAAAGGAGCACAGGTGACCGGCGTGGATATCGCCGCAAACCTTCTAGTACAGGCGCGTGCCCGAGCCAAAGCGGAAGGCCTGGAGATCGCATTTGAAGAAGGCGATGCGGAACAGCTGCCTTTCCCGGATGAGCACTTCGATGTAGTAATGAGCATGTTTGGAGCGATGTTCGCTCCAGACCCGGAACGGGTGGCTTCGGAACTAGCCCGCGTCTGCCGCCACGGAGGAAGGATCGCCATGGCTAATTGGACTCCGGAGGGTTTTACGGGAAAGATGCTCCGCCTCTCTAGCCGGCACGTTCCGCCTCCGGTTGAACTTCCTGCGCCCACGTTATGGGGAGATGAAGCTGTAGCTCGACTGAGGCTGAGCGCCCATGGCGTGGAGGTCAAAAGCACGCGGCGTGCCATTTTGGTCGACTATCCATTTTCACCGCGCGAGGTCGTGCAGTTTTATCGCGAATATTTCGGACCTACCAAAGTTGCATTTTCCCGGTTAGACGTTGCGCAACAGGATGAGTACCGCGAAGACCTGGAAAAGTTGTGGTCACAGCACAACCAGGCGACCGACGGAAAGACCCGGATCCAGAATGAATATCTGGAAGTGATTGGCACCCGGTTGTGATGAATCAGGAAACATTTCCAAGACAGAGCATTCACACAGAGATCTCTCCACTGCGCTGCGCTCCGGTCGAGATGACAAAGGGGAGAGGGGTGCTTCCAGGGAGAGTAGTTGCTAAATGAAAGCGCCTTTTATCACCTTGGGCGGGCTCAGACCTTTCTGTTCAGCCACTTCTCTTTCTGGAAGCGCCCTTCTCTCCTTTGTCATCTCGACCGAAGCGTAGCGCAGTGGAGAGATCTGCGGTTTCTCTTCCCCTAACCTTAGCTCCGGACCATAGCGGCCCTACCCTTTGTCATCTCGACCGAAGCGTAGCGCAGTGGAGAGATCTCTGTGTGGATGCTTTTCCCTGGAAATGTTTTTTTCGGACTATTGTCCGCACTCCGCCAGCGGTGCGAGGTTGCGGCCGTAGTGACGCAGCCCCGCCTGGAGCGTGGCCGCAGTGTGTGCCCAGGTTTCATCCGCCTCATCCACATGCCCGTGCAAGCCGGTGAAGAGGAGGGCTTTGCTGGCGCCGCAAACGTCGAGCCGCTCAGCCGGATGCGAAGGCGATAACTTCTCCAACAAATCCGGATCTCCATAAACAGGCTCGCCCCCAACCGTCACCAGCATCACCTGAGCGGCGGTTGCGTGGGTGAGCGCCCACCAGGCGTCGTGCTTCGTCCCCTCCGCCTCGGGTCGAAGGATGAGCAGATCGGCATCGTGCCCGGGTTGGAGCGCGCCCAAACGGCCACTTGCCCCGATCAGGTCGGCAGGAACAGTGGTTGCCATGGCAACCAGTTCGCGATCGGTCAATGGATGCGGGGTCTGAGCATCGTTCCAGGCCGCGGCGTAATTGAGTTCTGCCAACAACCCATCACTCCCGGTGGGGCTCCAATCAGGCGCTACGGCGATCTTGACGTGTGCTGCCTTGGCCGCGACGATGTCGGCAGTACTGCCGTATAGCTCGAGATTGCTGCGCGGCGACCAGATCAGGTTGACTCCATGAGCGGCCATCTCGGTGAAATCTTCCGGCTGAAGGGCGCCTCCGTGAATGAGCGCAACCCCGGAAACCAGCAGGCCACGGCCTTTCAGCATGACGAACTCTCGTGCCGCGGATGCGTCCTGATGACCGCCCTCGCTGAGATGAATGAGAAAAGCATTGAGCTGATGGTTCGAGAGGCGCTGGCGAATCGGGGCGAGTTCCGCTTCCGTCATTTGAAGAGGGAATACGTTGTAGGCGACATGCCACTCGTCTTCGCTGTCGAGATTGTGCGCCAACCCCTGGCTGCAGGCATTCGCCAGGCTGCCGACCACAGACGTCTCGCCTTCTGCGAGAGCTTTCACTTCGGCATAGCGCTCCATCTCGCACTCCAGCCCGTCCGCGACCATCCCGGCATGCGGCGATTCCAGCAGAGTGTTGTAAATCGGCTTCTGCTGCCAGTCGTAGCGGTTGCCAAATTCTTCGTTCGGGACCCAGCGGGGAAACACATTGTAGGTGAGATGGTTGTGCAGATCGATCAGACCCGGTGCGATGATGCCATGCGTATCGATGGTGGTGGCGTTCGCGGGCATCTTCACCTTTGTCCCGGCGGCGACAATCTTTCCCTGTTGGATAACAACAGTGCCGTTTTAGACGATGCCGTCGGGCATGATCAGGGTACCGCGCAATGCAAGAGTGTCGGACGATGATTGCGCCAGGAGAGGATACGCGATCAGACCCAACCAAAACAGCCGCATGATATTTGCCATGCCACCCATGGTAAGCGGCTTTACGACGAAACATGAAGTTGATCTAATGGGGCCTGTCACGTCGGGCTTGCGCGCTCGCAGGGTGCGGCGCTTTTTTCCCTTTCCCTTCGTCCAAGGAGTCTTGAATGAATCGTTGGAGTCATCTGCTTGGCCGCGCCGCTGCCGTGGGTTGCCTTGTGGCCGGTGTCAGCTGTTCCGCGCAAGCACCGGCGCCGCTGCTGTTGCGCCATCCCTCCCTTAGCCAGGATAAGATCGCGTTCCTCTACGCCGATGATGTGTGGACCGTTTCGCGAGAGGGTGGGGAGGCGCGGCGATTGACTTCGGTCAATGCCGTCTTTGATGGGCCCTTCTTCTCTCCGGATGGCAAGCAGATCCTCTATTCGGCCCGCAACCAGCAACTCACGGATGTGTATGTGGTGAGCGCCGACGGTGGGGTGCCGCGGCGCCTTACCTGGGAGCCGGCCGGTAACTATGCGGTCGGCTGGACAGCGGATGGCAAGGATGTTTTGTTCGCCTCAGTCCATGCCAGCTATTCGGATTTTCCCCGGCTGTTTCGCACCCATGCCGACGGCACCGGCACTCCGGTCGTGCTGCCGCTACCCAGCGCGGCGGAAGGTACCTATTCGGCTGACGGAAACACCTTGGCCTACGTGCCCGTGGCACAGTGGCAGGAAGCGTGGAAACACTACCGCGGCGGCCAGACCACTCCTGTCTGGCTGATCAATATGAAAACGCTCGACCTGGAGAAGATTCCTCGCCAGAGCTCGAACGACTCGAGCCCGGTGTGGGAGGGCGCCAAGGTCTATTTCCTTTCCGACCGCAACGGCCCGGTCTCGCTATTCAGCTACGACACCGGCACAAAGGCGGTGGAACAAGTGGTCGAGAATCATGGCTACGACCTCAAGAACGTGGCGGCTGGCCCAGGCGCGCTGGTCTATGAGCAGTTCGGGTCCCTGCACCTCTATGACCTGGCCTTGCGTCAGGAGCACACGGTGCCGATTACGATTCATGGCGACCTGCCTTTGCTGACGCCGCACCTGGGTAAAGTTGCCGCCAGGGAAATGCAGAACTTTACTCTTTCCCCGACCGGAATGCGGGTTGCGGTCGAGGCGCACGGCGATATTTTTACCTTGCCGGCGGAAAAAGGCGACACGCGCAATCTCACCAAGACCCCTGGTTCCGCGGAGCGGGATCCTGGCTGGTCGCCTGACGGGAAATCCCTCGCCTACTTCAGCGATGCTTCCGGTGAATACGAACTCTACATCCGGGACCAGGACGGGCTGCAGCCGCCCAAGGTGATCGATCTCGGCCCCGATCCCTCTTTCTTTTATAGCCCGCGCTGGTCACCGGACTCGAAACGCATTGCCTTCTCTGACAAACATCTGCATCTCTGGTATGTGGATGCAGCCGGTGGCAAACCGGTGAAAATCGACACTGGCCTGCGCGGTTCCTTCGGCCCTTCCACCGAGCTTTCCTGGTCTCCTGACTCGCAGTGGATCTCCTACACGCGCGACCTGGAGAATGCGCTGCATGCGGTTTTTATCTATTCACTGGCCACGCACTCGTCTACCCAGATTACGGATGGGATGAGCAACGCTGCGCATCCGGTGTTTGACCCCAGCGGCAAGTATCTCTACTTCACGGCCTCGACCAACAACGGTCCCTCCGATGCCGGCATCGACCTCTCTTCGCTCGACCGCGCTACCAACAGCAGCGCTTACGTGGTGGTGCTGGCGAAAGATGGTGCCTCCCCTGTGCCCCCGGAGAGCGACGACGAAAAGAAGAAGAAGGACGACGATAAGGACAAGGAGGACAAGGACAAGAAGGACGCGGTTAAGAAAGATGCTGCCAAGGGAGACGAGGCTAAGAAGAAAGAGGACGAGAAGCCTAAACCCACGGTGATCGATCTGGCGGGCATTGGGAACCGCATTCTCTCCCTACCGATCCCGGCTCGTAACTATGTCGACCTTTCTGTCGGCAAAACGGGGGTGCTTTTTCTGGCCCAGGGAGATCCAGTCGGCCGAGCGTCTGCCGGTGACGGGCCGCCGATCCGCTCCCTGTGGCGCTTTACCACCGAAAAGCGCAAGACGGAGGAAGTTCTCACTGGGCTGGCCGGCTACACCGTTTCATTCAACGGCGAAAAACTGTTCTACATGCGCGGCGACAGCTGGTTTATCGCTCCCGTTGCCGAGCTTAAGACGGACGCACCCGATGCTCCGCAGGGAAAGCCAGTCAACAATGGCGACATGACGGCTACCCTTGACACACGCGCTGAATGGCAGCAAATGTATCGTGA
>CAZSUK010000167.1:0-2689 GCA_964609355.1 uncultured Acidobacteriaceae bacterium
CTTCGAGCTGGGTCGGGCTTACCCCCGGGCGCACACGGCCCAGCAGGTCGAGAAAGTTTCCGTCTGGCCGTTTGAGCCGCGCCGTCGCTCCATCGATGATGAGTTCCGAGGTCAAAGGAAGCCAGAAGTCGGGCGTGCTGCTGCCGCCAAGCCTCGCGCCAAAGAAGCCTGGAGGCCCGACGCCAATCACGGTGAAGGGATGCCCGTTGATCTGATAGCCCGCACCCACTACGGTGGGATCGCCGCCATACTTCTCTTTCCAGATGCGATAGCTCATCACCGCCACCAGCGGTGCGCCCTGCCGGTCATCGGCATCGGTCATCATGCGCCCGATCCAGGGATTGATGCCGAGGGTGCGGAAGAAATTGCCGGAGACGTATTGCCCGTTGCGGGTATCTGCCGGAGCCTGGGATCCGGCTCTACGTACGCCCAGCGGCGCATTGCCCGCCTGCAGAGCCGCCAGGTCGCTGAACTCCGGCGTATGGGCGCGAAAATGCTTGTACATCTCCCAGGAGAACAGGGCGAAATTCCCGTCGCTCCCCTGTACGTAACCACCCCAGTTGCAGCAGCGAATCTTGTCACCGATCCGCCATAACTCCTCAGGCTTGACCACCGGCAGAGACTTCAGCATGACCTGATGAACCAGGGTGAAGATGGCGGTGGTGGCTCCGATGCCTAGGGCGAGGGTGACGATCGCCGTCAGCGCGAAGCCCGGGGCCTTTCGTAATTGCCGCAGCGCGTCGCGCATATCTGCCAGCATGCGTTCCTCCTAGGGGTGTTGCGTCTTCGAGGAGGGATACGCAAAGTCTGCCGCGGCGGTTCCGTTGGCTCGAGCTCCAGGGGAGCCATCTCCGGGGAGAACTTGGGGACGGGACAGGAAGTTTACCTCGGGAGTACGGCGTCAGCTCGGCGCGGTTCAGTAAACTTCCTGTCCGTCCCGCAGTTCTCCGGGCGCAAGCAAAAGCACGCGCCGGAGTTTGAACGATACATAGTATCTCGGAGGTCGGTGCGCCTACTGGGCCCGTAGAGAGCTGGATCCCGCTTGAGCCGCCAACAGGAACTCTGAATGTAACCTGGGCTTCTCGTCCATCAAGCGTTTGGACAGTGCCAAAATCGCCGAGTTGGAGAGAGCCAGTAGTCAGAACATCTGAACATCTAAGGCCCGACGAACGCGTTGGCCTGTTAGCGTCAACTCGAAGTGCGGATAGCGGCTAGCTCCCCTTGCTTACCGAGGGAAGCTGGGGTATGATCCCTCGGTAAGCGAGAGGAGACGGCTTGAGCAAACCTTCCGACCTGGTCCAAGGCACGCTGGACCTGCTTATTCTCAAGATTCTCGCCCTGCAACCGCTCCACGGCTGGGCACTCAGCCAGAGGCTCAAACAAGTTTCCGGCGATGTGTTGCAGGTGAGCGACGGCTCGCTCTATCCGGCGCTCCACAAGCTGGAACAACAAGGCTGGATACAAGCAGAGTGGAAGTCCACCGAAAACAACCGCAGAGCGAAGTTTTACTCACTCACACGACTTGGGAGGCGGCATCTCGAGCGGGAAGCAGCCAACTGGGAACGTATCTCCACGGCCATTTCAGGCGTGATGCGGCTGAAGGAGGTCTGAGCATGCACTGGGGGAACTGGTTGTACACAATTCCCGTACGGCTGCACTCGCTGCTTATGCGCAAGCGCCAAGATGCGGAGCTCGACGAAGAGCTGCGGGATCACATCGAACGCCAGACCGAGGATAATCTGTCCCGTGGGATGAGCGAAGTAGAGGCGCGGCTCGCCGCGCGGAGGGCCTTTGGAAACTTTGTCATGGTTCGCGAGCAGACGCATGAAAGCTGGGCCTGGACACGGCTGGAGCAGATATGGCAGGACTTCCGCTATGCCCTCCGCTCGGTTCGGCGCGCGCCGTTGCTTTCGACTGTGGCGACCGTTGCCCTTGGCTTGGGCATCGGGTTGAATGCCGGTGTGTTCACCCTGTTGAACGCGATGTTTCTCAAAGCTCCAACGCTCATTGATCCAGCAAGCTTTGTTCAGATTTCTCCCAGATACTCCGGGTGGTCTGCGAGAGCGGACCGACCATTTTCCTTCACGACGGAAGACTTTGACGCCATTCGCAGCCGCTCTCACACCCTGGCTGAAGCGGCGGCATGGCGGCAGTATCCCGCAATTCTTGAACAGGGAAATAAGTACATCACTACACTGCTGGCGAGCTGCAACTACTTTCACGTTCTCGGAATCGATCGCCCGCTGATGGGGCGATTCTTTGCCTCTGATGAGTGCGCCAGCGGAACTCGGGCGCAGGTGGCCGTGCTGAACGAGCTATTGTGGAAGAACCAATTTGATGCCGATCCACGGATTGTGGGCAACACCATTCACATCAATGGCGTACCTGTGACTGTAATCGGCGTTGCACCTTCCGGCTCCGCGAATTTTCTACCTGGCGGAGTCTTTCTTCCGTACACGCTGGAGCCTCAACTTGACCGTGCCAGAAATTGGCTAGACAGCCCTGACACACCATGGCTTTCCATGTCGGGCCGGTTGCGCCCCGGATTGACCCGAGCCGATGCACAGGCCGAATTGACGACTATCATGAGCCAGCAGGACCGGTCCTACGTACAGCGGAAGATCTCGGCTTTCAATCGCAGAACCTCTCTGGTCGTCTTCAACGGATCGGAAATTGAAAACCCAGCTAT
>CAZSUK010000168.1:0-5190 GCA_964609355.1 uncultured Acidobacteriaceae bacterium
TATCACGAGGTGCTGGCGAAAGATATTGACGTCGTATTGATTGCCGCTCCCGACCACTGGCATGTGCGCATGGCCTGCGACGCGCTGGAGGCGGGCAAGGATGTCTATCTGGAAAAACCGGTCACCCACACCATCGAAGAAGGGGCCACGCTGGCTCATGCCGTTCATTCGAGCAAGCAGGTTTTGCAGTGTGGCATGCAGCAGCGCAGCTGGACCCACTTTCGCAACGCCGTGGACCTGATTCAGGCGGGCAGCCTGGGCCGAGTTGTCCAGGTACGAACCTACTGGTGGCAGAACTACAACCAGACGAATTGGAAGCCTAAGCCAGTGGACGTCCAGGCATTGGATTGGAAGATGTGGCTGGGAGGAGCGCCGGATCAGGCCTTCAGCGAGGAGAAGTTTTACCGCTGGCGCTGGTACTGGAATTTTGGCGGCGGCGCCATGACCGATCTGTTCGCGCACTGGATCGACGTGGCCCACTGGGCCATGAAGAGCGATACGCCCCGCGATGTGCTGATGCTGGGCGACAAGTATGTGTTTGAACAGTGGGATTGTCCCGATACTGTTCAGGCGGCGCTTCGCTATCCCGGTTGGGATGTAGTGTACGAGGGCATGATGAGTTCATCGATCGACGATGGAGGACTCGAGTTCCGCGGCACAGACGCGACGCTGAAAATCAATCGCAGTGGCTTCGGCATCTTCCGCGAGGGATTGAAGGATGATCGGAACCCTATCCTCAGTGAAGAAAGCTTTGTCGACGGAACCGTGACCCACATGCAGAACTTCTTCGCCTGCGTTAAGTCCCGTAAGGAGCCGAACGCGCCGGTTGAAACCGGAATCGCCGCGGCGCGCGCCGGCCACATTGCCAATCTTGCCTACAAGCACACGGGTCAAATTTCCTGGCCGCCGAAGGGCTCGGCTTAACTCATCGTGCGTCGGGCAGCAGACCCTGTTCTACCAGCACCGGTGGCCTGCGGTGCCTCGTGACCTGCTCATAGGCGAAGGCCCACCCGAGCAGGTCGCCGTCTCTCCACGGTCTAGCGGAAATCTCCAGGCCAAAGGGCAGGCCGTCGGGGTAGAAGCCGCCGGGCACAACCACCGCCGGCACGCCGATCATGTTCACCCAACTGGTGTCGCTGTGAGGGCCGCCGCTGATCTTCCCATCCTGCGGCATCGTCTCGTCGGGCGGCGGCATCTGTGCTGCCGGGTAGACGTAGCCATCAAGATGTAGCCGGTCCAGCGTGTTGATATAGGCTTCAATAGTCCTGCGCTTGGGACCCAGGAAGTTGGCTTCCGCTTGCGGATCGCTCTCCACGTTGGTCTGCTTCATCGTTGGCCGAACGTTATCGTCGTCTGTGCTGTTGATGATTTCATGCGGCATAGCAGAGCCGACGGTTTTCTCATACTCTTCAATCGAGCGGTACTGCGGCGGCCCATATTCGGCGAGAAACTTTTCCGTTCCCTCGCGGATGTAAGCAAGAGTACAGATGTGCGAGGCCGCTTCTGCGAAGCTGTCGTCGAGTATGGAATCGTCAAAGACGATGGTCGCACCTGCGGCGCGTAGCCCTTCGAGGGCCTTCATGAAAGCCGCGCGGGTTTCCGGCCGGAGAAGTGTTTGCGCCGCCGCTCGATCGGCTGTCGCCATACTCGCTGGCTCCGTCGTCGGCATGCCATGAAAGGGGATCCCCGCTCCCTGGAGAATGAAGGCAGGTACGCCGAAACGTTTGCCTTTGAGCGCGTCAGTCTTCAAGTAGCCGGTGTAGGGGCCCAGTTGAGCTTGTGGGTCATCTCCTGCCATGACGTCCAGCGCGATGGTCGCGTCCGTTACGTTGCGAGCGATCGGCCCTGTGTTGTCGAGTAGCCAGTCCAGCGGCGCGATGCCGGCGATGCTTACCAAGCCGCGCGTTGGGAATACCCCCACCACGGAACTGGTAGCGGACGGCATACGAATCGAATTGCCGGTATCAGTTCCGTTGCCCAGGACCGCGAAGTTTGCCGTGACCGCGGTGACAGTGCCGCCGGAAGAGCCTCCGGGACTAAACCGCACATCGTAGGCGTTGCCGGTGCGGCCGTACGCGGTGCTGCGATTGGTATCGCTGGCGGCGAAGTCCGGCATGTTGGTTTGGCCGATGATGATGGCGCCTGCTGCTCGCAGTTTGGCAACGATGGCGGCGTCTTTGGGCGCGATCAGCTCGTGACCGGGAATCATGTATCCCCGCCAGCCGTCGGTAGTGACCAGGCCCTTCACTGAGGTATTGGCCTTGGTAACGATGGGTACCCCCCACAGAGGGCTACGCTGGAAGCTGGTGCCGCCCGCCTTGGCTTCCGCATCCTCCCGGGCAGCTGTGGCTAGCGCTCCCGCTGCATCCACATTTTGCACCGCGCGGTAGATCCCGTTGTACTTCTCAATTCGCGCCAGGTACCACCGCACCACCTGGGTCACGGTGTATTTGTGGTCGCGATACATCTGTTCCAGCTGGGGAACGGTAACCTCGAGCAGGTCCCGAGTCATGGCATCTCGTGCGCTATTGTCATTTGCGAAAGCCGGTGCGGTGAACACGCTGTGCGCCACGAATAGGCACCAGTAAAGACCTAGCGTCTTGATAGCAGCCTGAGCGAAACCTCGAGCAGACAAAATACGTCCAAGGGTCATACGCGATCTTCTCTTACATTCATGAATCTGTGCTCCCCGTTTCTTCCGGCCCCGATCAAAAATAGACGGCAGGGTCCTCTGGCATTGACTTTGGTCCTTGCAATGGTAGTCTCTCCGCTGGTTGCAACTGCGCAGAACGCTGTCTTCAAAATTCCCCCGGTGAAAATACCTCTTGATATCAAAGACCAGCCGATCACAATTACGGCTTCGGCAATCCTGACGATATCGTCCAGAGATCGCAATTTGAGGATATTGAACCTCCAGCTCACCGGCGACCTATCAGACCTGCAGCGCAACCTGACCAGCCTTCTGAGCACACAGCTCGACAAGGATGACCGCTGTGGAGAGCGCGTGGCAATTCAGAATGCAACCCTGAAGCCTGCGGAGCCAGCGAGTATCGCTGTTGTTCAGCTGCAGGTCGAACGTTGGGCCTGCGTAAAGGTGTTAGGCAAACAGGCGGCGAAAAAAGTGTTGGGAGGGGACGCGCAGGTTCCCATCAAGCTCACACCCGTAATTGAAAAAGATAGTACGGAGTTACAACTGCAGCCGGAAGTGGGTGAAATTCAGGCGGACGGTTCACTGGGTGAGGTGCTGCGTTCCGGAGCATTGGGCGACGCGATACAGGAAAAGGTCCGCAGCTCCATCCTTAACGCGTTGCACAAAGGCACGAACCTGGCTGCAACGCTGCCTCCTGCGGTGCAGGGTTATATCACTATTCAGAATGCTGAGTTCAAAGACGAGGGTGATGGAAGCCTCTTGGTGGTTCTCGACGGCGAAGCTCGCATCACCCAGGAGCAGGTAAAGCAGCTCTCTGACCAGGTGAAGGCGCGACTGGCCTCCCGCTAGAGCCGAGATCTGCGCTGTAAGGTTCATCCGCGCTTCGTCCGGCTCTTCGGGCGAATCCCCTAGGGCAGATAGACCCTGGAGAGCAGGATGGGCGGCCATACTGTCGCCAATCCTGTCCTACGGCAGGACAAGGAATGATGGATCTTTCTCTTGTTACGACTGATAGACTGCTGGCACAATATTCGGTCCGTGTAATCTGCACTCTAGTCAGGGACGATGACGATCGCAGAAGGAACACAGTTTGGTCCGTACCGCCTGATCGAGAAGATTGGATCGGGCGGGATGGGCGAGGTGTATCGTGCGCTGGACACGCGCCTTGAGCGCGAGGTCGCGCTCAAGCTGGTTTCCGACACCTATCTCATCACGGGGGTTGGCAGTGGTTCGCCCTCTCCGCTCACCCCTCACGCTACTCCCGATTCCCACATCTCGCACGAGCGCTTCCTGCGGGAGGCGCGTTCGTCTGCCACTTTAAACCATCCCAACGTCTGCTCCATCCACGACACCGGGGAGCACGATGGCCGCCCGTACCTGGTCATGGAATTGCTGCGGGGCGAGACCCTGAAGCACTACCTGGCGAAGGCGGGTGGCAAAGGACTAACCCCGGACGAGGTGATTTCGTTCAGCCAACAGGCAGCATCTGCTTTGGCTGCCGCCCACGCCAAGGGGATCATCCATCGCGACATCAAGCCGGCTAACTTGTTCGTCGTCGACGCCGGCCGGGGCAAGCGAGTAATCAAGATTCTTGACTTCGGATTGGCCAAGAAGCAACCCGGCGTTGCCCCGGCGGAGTCGAGGACTTACGATCTTCCCGCCAACGGCAGCGCTGACCAGACTGCAGTCGGACCCGGCACGGCGACGATGGAGCTCACCAGTCCCGGATCAGCAGTGGGAACCGTGGCGTACATGTCGCCGGAGCAGGCGAAGGGTGAGCCGCTGGACGCCCGCACCGACCTGTTCAGCCTGGGAAGCGTCATCTACGAAATGGCCACTGGCAAGACTCCTTTTGCCGGCGGGTCTACGGCCGAAGTGTTCGCCGCGCTGCTCAAGGAAAATCCTC
Source organism: uncultured Acidobacteriaceae bacterium (assembly GCA_964609355.1). Lineage (GTDB taxonomy): Bacteria > Acidobacteriota > Terriglobia > Terriglobales > Acidobacteriaceae > PALSA-350. The sequence goes on from CAZSUK010000168.1 coordinate 4,557, forward strand.
CTCCGATAAGCTCCCTGAACCCGGCGATGCCAAAGAAGCTGGATCCCATCGTGGCCAGGCTGCTGGCCAAGGATCCTGCTAACCGCTATGCGACGGCCGAGCAGTTGCAGGAAGCGCTCGATGCTCTGCAGCCGCAATCCGGCAATATGATGGCGGCGCCCCCGGCCGGCGGGAACAGGTCAAATTGGTCTTGGGCAGTCGCCGCGCTACTGCTCCTGGTCGCGGGCGGAGTCACCTGGTGGAAGTTACGGCCCGCGGCGCCGCCCCCATCCCCGGAGAGCGCCGCTGGAGCGGCGCCCGTGGCAACCAAGGACTCCATTATCCTGGCCGACTTCATCAACCGCACCGGCGATCCCGTTTTCGATACCACGCTCAACCAGGCGCTGCAGATCGATCTGGAGCAATCGCCGGTGATCAATATCGTGAGCCAGCAGCACCTGGCGCAAAGCGTGAAGTATCTGGGCAAGCCGGCGGACACTCCGCTCACCCCGGAGATCGCACGCGAGATCGGCGAGCGTGAGGGCGTCAAGGCAATCCTCACGGGAACGATAGCCAATCTAGGCAAGGAGTACGTGCTCACGCTGACGGCGCAGAATACCGCGACCGGAGACGAGATTGTGAGCGAGCAGGCGCA
>CAZSUK010000169.1:0-3028 GCA_964609355.1 uncultured Acidobacteriaceae bacterium
GTCACCGCGCAGGTCGGCGCGCTGCTCTCGCGTACCGCGTTTAACGATTTCAAGAAGCGCCTGGATTATTCCGAATACGGCGGCGCGCCGTTGTTGGGAATCCGCGGGGTTTGCATCGTGAACCACGGCTCTTCGAACGACCGCGCCATTTATAACGGGATCCGCGTGACCGCCGAGTTCGCCCAGGCTGGGATAAATCAGCGGTTGGAGCAGGAATTTGCCTGCCGCCGCCCCGCAGACGAGCCGCCCCCGCCGGACCTGATCGACCCCATCCAGCCTCTCCAATAACAACGACATGAGTAAGACTGCTTTTCTATTTCCCGGTCAGGGTTCGCAAAGCGTTGGCATGGGCCGCGACCTGGCCCAGACCTTTCCCATAGCGCGCCAGACCTTTGACGAAGCAAACGAGGCCTTGGGGTTCGACTTGGCGGATCTTTGCTTTAATGGCCCCGAAGAACAGCTTCGGTTGACCGAATTTACCCAGCCGGCGATCTTTACCGTGTCCGTCGCCGTATTTCGTGTTCTGACCGAGGCGGGGGTCACCCCGGACTATCTAGCTGGACACTCGCTGGGAGAGTACTCCGCCAACGTGGCCGCCGGCGCGATCGAGTTTGCCGCCGCCGCGCGCACCGTCCGTCGCCGCGGGCAACTGATGCAGCAGGCCGTGCCCGCCGGAGAAGGGGCGATGGCCGCAATTCTTGGCATGCCCCTGGAAGCAGTGTTGAACGTTTGCCAGGAATCCTCGCGGGAGGTGGGCGCGCCTGTCGAACCAGCTAACCTCAACAGCCCCGAACAGACAGTCATTTCGGGTGCGGCGGCAGCAGTCGAGTGGGCCGTGCCGCTGGCCAGACTACGCGGCGCCAAGCGCGCCGTCATGCTGCCCGTCTCCGCTCCCTTCCACTGCAGCCTCATGCAGCCGGCCCAGGATGCCCTCGCTCCCATACTCCAGCAGATAACGTTCTTACCCGCCAACGTTCCGGTCGTCGTCAACGTGAATGCCGGGATGATTACGGACCCCGCACTTTTGCGGGATGCACTCATCCGCCAGGTCACCGGCGCCGTTCATTGGACCGAATCCATGCAGGTCCTGATCGCCCAGGGAGTCACGAATTTTATCGAGGTCGGTCCAGGCAAAGTGCTCTGCGGACTGCTGCGGCAGATAGACCGCAGCCAGAAATGCGCGCAAGTGGAAGATTCCGCCAGCCTGAAAAAGCTGCTTGCCAGCTAAAGCAGTTTCGCAATAACTGTGGTCTGGCAAAGATCGCGTGGAGTGGTTTTCCTTGAGAGAAAACCACGATAAGGCCTGTCGCTTCGGTTTACACCAATTGCGAAACAGCTAATCCGTCGCCAGCTGAACTGGGGAAAAGCCAAGTGTTTTGTCGCTGCGCTGCACCCACAGGAAAACAGGTTTCTTCTGCCCGTTCACTTCCACTCCAACCACTACCCCTGAGCCAACCGTTTTCGACATCGTGATCTTGTGTGTTTTGATGTCGCCCCAGTCGCTATTGTGGCCCCAATCGACTTCAAAGCGGCCATAAGGGTACTGTGCATATTTCGCCAGGTGTTGTTGCCAATCCGGGTCGTGATTCCAAATCCCAAAAGCTTTCGGCAGGTCGTTGGCTTCGATCGCAGCGAAGAATTGGTTGACCCGATGTTCCTGCGGCCAGTCCCAGAAGAACCAAAGAAGGCCTGCAAGCACCACCAGGGTGATGGCGCCCGCGATCAAGAAATTCTTGCGCCTGCGCGCCTTAGTAGGATCGTATGTGGGTGCATCGAGCAGGGTCATGGGTTGGCTCCTTGCTTACAGGAAGTTTACCGCTCCTGACCATATCACCGCGAGTAAGAGATTTGTTCCTGTTCTCTTTTTCGTTCCAGCGCCAGCTCGATCAACCGCGAGATAAGATCGCGATATTTCATCCCTGAAGCCTCCCACAGCTTGGGGTACATGCTGATCGAAGTGAAGCCCGGCATGGTGTTGATCTCGTTCAGGTAGAGCCGGCCTTTATCGCCCGCTTCGAGAAGAAAGTCCACCCGCGCAAGTCCCGCGCAGTCGCAGGCACGAAAAGCGTCGAGCGCCATAGCCTGCACTTGCTGGCTGAGCTTTTTTGTCAGCTTGGCGGGGATGATGGGCACCGAGCCTTCGCTCAGATATTTGGCTTCGTAGTCGTAAAATTCCTTGCCCGGAACAATCTCCCCCACCACTGAAGCCATCGGCTCATCGTTGCCGAGCACTGCGACTTCGAGCTCGCGCGCCTTACCCATTTTCGAGCGATTGCCGCGGGCGCCTACTGCTTGCTCCACCACAATCTTGCGATCGAAACTCGCTGCGAGATCGATCGCCGGCCCAAGCTCCTTGCGGTCATGGGCTTTGCTGATACCGACCGAGGAACCCAGGTTTGCCGGCTTCACAAACAGCGGATATTTGAGGGCCGCCTCAAGCCTGGTGATGATCTTCTTCGGGCTTTGCTCCCATTCCCTTCGCAGGAAGGTAACGTGGCTGGTGATGGGCAGCCCCGCGGCAAGGAAAAGGCGCTTCATCACTTCTTTATCCATTCCGGTTGCAGAGCCCAGAACGCCGGAGCCGACGTAAGCTAGTCCAGCCAACTCGAAAAGGCCCTGGATGGTGCCATCTTCGCCAAACGTTCCGTGCAGCACGGGAAAGACGACATCCAGTTGCAGCGCATCCTCTCGGAACGCATGATGGACGGGTGAAAGAGAAGCGGCCTCTCGCTCGAAGGGCACCAGGGCTCCACCCGGCATTGGGGGAACGATGACCCCTTCTCCTTTGGCCAACAGGGCGGCCGGTGCAGTGTTTTGCGGATCACCGGCGCGTAGTTTCCCGCTGTCGGGAAAGTCCCCTGTCAACAACCGTTCGGCATCGCCTGAGACTAACCAACGGCCTTGCTTGGTGATGCCAATTGGCACCACCTCGTAGCGGTTGCGATCAATTGCTTTGAGCACCGACGCAGCGGAAAGCAAGGAGACTTCGTGCTCGCCGCTACGTCCACCAAAAAGTACGCCAACGCGG
>CAZSUK010000170.1:0-8640 GCA_964609355.1 uncultured Acidobacteriaceae bacterium
AGAGCGCAATTGTTGTCGAGGTATTGAGCTGCGGCATAGCCGTGAATCGTCTGGCAATAATAACAATCGTTTTGTGAAGAAACGTAGGTTGCAATCGCCTCGCGCTCGCCGGGCGAAAGCGTATGGGGTGAACGCAGTAGTATTTCGGCGAGCTCACGCATAGGTTTGGCCGTCTCGGGGCGAAACGCCATGGGGCCGCGAATGCCCGGTACTCCGTCCTGAAGTTGAATGTGGGCCATGGCGATCTCCTGTGGGTTTGAAGGTAAAGTGCAGGCGGCCGGATTCGCGCACGGAGATTTGCCCAGCATTTGAGCGGTAGCTGGAATTTCCGCGGTGTGCGAGAACAGCTGCTTTTATCTGCGGAGTCTACCAAGGGCGACCGCAAGGGAACGTCCACCTAAAGGATGACTTTCGCTTCGGCCAATCGATCTAGATACCTCAGAAAGAAATGCGACCCCAAGACCTTTTCCGGCAACTCCTAGCGATCTGCACGGTGGAGCCCGAGAGACTTAAGGTCATCGAGAGAAGCTTGCGCTTCTTGAATTGTTGCAAACTGAGCTCGCACGAAAGTCTCGCAAACTTGTGTGAACTCTTCTTCAGTGATGGCAGTGCTGCGAAGTTGGCCAATCCAGTGTTTGCATTTCGACCACGGTTTCATCCCCTCATATACGTCCCGAGCACCATTGGTCCCCACCAACACCACGCGCACCATTGGATCGCGCAGTGGCCCAGACATCCAAATGAAGAGAATGCGAAAGGGCCGTGAGCTTTCAGGAGAGCCGGTCTTTTGCTGCCTGAGAGTTTTTCGTTGCATATGCGGAGCCCATGAGCCACTCGGGTTAAAACAGCGCGCCTGCGATCTGTTCGGCGATGGTTCTCGCTTTTTCCTGGAGCAGCTGCCTGGTCGCGGAAGGATCCTGAGCAATCGTGGAGCTTACGGTGACGATGAACAACCGGTCGCGGACTCGCCCTATCACTTGCTCACCGCGAGAGTAACCCACATCGGCAGCGCACGAAATCGCCTCATTTCCGATGGCTTTCAAGGCGACAGGGGCCGACGTGCATAGAGATTTATGAAACGCCACCGCATTGTTAACGTCTTTCAGTGGCTGGACCATGATTCGGAGAGTGGAATAGTCTTTCGCTGTCTTCAGGTTGGTGAACACACAGATGCTCTGATCATCCGGGGCAGACTCCAGGTCCAGGGTCACGGGCCCGTTTAGAAAACCCGATGCGGTGGCGTCATTCAACCAGGCGCAATGGGCCTGCGCTTTACAGCTCATTGCGAGGAATAGCAGCTCGAAGAACACTATCCAGTTCAACTTCCGCATTAATGTGCCCCCGCGATGGGATCCTTCATATCATGCACTTCGTCTGTATGCATGTGCCAGGGAACGCTCTCAGTTGATATCTCGGGATGCTTGCGTAGAAAGTCGAGCGAGTAGGTGGGCGCCCCCGGATCGAACTTCTTGGTCACAAACAAGGCTTGTTGCTCGGCCGCGTTATCATGCATGCCGGCCCTGCGATAGAGAATCGACAGATTGTAGTGCGCTGCGACGTCGTCCGGATCGATCCTCTGGAGCGCATTGAACTGTTGCATGGCCTCGTCATCCTTGTGTTGCTGATAGTAGGAAATGCCTAGCTCGCGCCGCGCATCCCGCGAGTCGGGATATTGCCTCACCACCTCGACGAGGTCTGCTATCTCGGCATCAGAGTGGCCAGCGCGTCTCTCCAGCAGGGCGTCATAGTAGAGTGCGCGAGCGCTGTTGGGGCTGAGCGCCAGAGCCTTTTCGATGCTGGCGCGGGCGGACCCGTACTTCTCCCATTGGATCTCGGTCAGCGCGATGTTCGTGTAGCCGTCAGCATAGTCCGGGCGGAGTTTCACCACCTCGTTAAACGCCTGGATCGCATCGGGGTATTGCAACTGGTCGAGGTACCCGATGCCGAGATTATTCCATCGCATCCAGTCCGGGTTGTCCCCCGGATCCGGCTTTTCCGGATCATTGTTTCCGATGTTCAGACTTCGGGTGCGGGAGGCAATCTCCACTACCGGGTAAGCCGGATGGTCGGAGCCGAAGACGTTATCCAAATAGCTCTGCCGAAAATGGCGATAGTTCACGCGGGCAGTGATTTTGATAGGGCCCTTGATGTCCGCAGGGATGCGGAACTGATAGCGGACCAGCACCGAGCGTCCCGCCTGGACGGAGTTATCATAGGCAACCGAATGGATGGTCCACACTTTGTGGTTGTCGACAAACTGACCCTCGGTATTCACCGGGCGGTTGGTAAAGCTGTGGGCGCGCGGATCCAGCGAGCCGTCGGGCTTCAGAAAGCCACTATGATAGAGATCTTTGCCGGCGCTATCCTGTACGGTGAACTCGACCCAAGCCTCATATAGATCTCTGACTTCGGGAATCAAGGAGTGGCCGATGTTCTTGTTCTGGATAACTACCAATGCCTCAACCAGGTTGTTTGGTTCCAGGCTGAAGGGCACCGACCCGAGCGGCGCAATCATCTTCTCTTCGTTGGCCTTTTTCAGCGCGACTATGTCTACATTCAGAAAGGTGCCCGACTTGAGAAACGCGATCGTTCTTTCCAACTGCTCGTCGAAACCGTAATAGAACGGTACAGCCGTGTTGCCGGCAAGCCAGCGATGCGATGCAAAGGTGCCGTTCTTCGCTCCAGGGTCCGGGAGGCCATTGGGCGCGCGTTTCATATGGCAGCCCTGACAGGTTGTAAAGTCGCCGGTGTAGAAGGTCAATGGGTTCCGCCTGGAGAACTTGGAGCTCTGCCACTCGTCGTAGGCTGTAAACGCGCGGATAAACTTGTAGTCGTTCAGCGGATTTGGCAGATTGGCCTTATGGCAGGAGCCGCAGAATTCAGGAGTGCGGTAGAAAGGTTGCATCACTGCTTGCGAGTGGCGCTCCGGATGCTTGTATATCTCGTCGTAGGGGACCTCGCCTGGAATGCGATTCCCCTTTTCATCTACCATCACGGACGGAATACCCATCACGAAGCCGCCGTTACCCTTGATCGACTGCAGTTTCTGGATGGAGTGGCAGGTGGCGCAGGCGAGCCCATTCTGATCCATCTTCCGGTCAACCTTTGAGTCCTCCGTCAGGCCGCCCGCCAGCACGGCTATGGGGTTGTGGCAGCTGTCACAATGGCGCGCGAACTCAATGCCTTTGGTGTTGATCAGGATATTTACGCTCGCCCGGTAGAAGGGAGTACGGAAGGCGTTCGAGTGCAACGCCTGACGCCATTGGTGATAGGCCTCCTGGTGGCAATGTGCGCAGTAGGTAGGATCGGGAAAGGCGCCCGGCTGAACGAAGTCATCGCCTTCGACCTGCATCGTCCCAGGAAGAAAAAGCTGATCCTTGCCGAAGCGAAAGTTATAGGTCCCGCGTACTTTGTCGGCATACTGCTTGCGATCGGCCTCCTGACCAAAGACACCTGAGGCGGTGCCCAACAACGTACAGAGGAATCCGGCAACCCCAGTTGCAGCAAGGATCCATCGCCCTCTATCGAGTTTCATGGATGGTCGGCTCCCTTCACTGTAGCGATACCGTCGTAGACACTCGGCACCACACCTTTGCCTTCTTCAATGACGAAGTAACGATCGACGCCAGGCAGCGTGACATGCTCCACGAAGCCGCTGTTCCAATGCACCTCGACACTTTCCACGGAGGCGGTTTGTCCCAGGCCGAAATGAAGCCGTTGATCGTTCGACGATTCGTAGCTGCCACTGCTCATCACATCCCCGCGCTGTCGCATTCCCCCGGCGGTGAGGTACACGGTAGCGCCGACAGCATCGCGAGGGCCCTTCGGGCCGCCAATCAGCTTGATCCCGACCCAGTGATTGCTATCTGCGTTCACATTGCGCAAAAGCACGGGGGTATGGTCGATGCAGTTGATCACGACATCGATCTTGCCGTCGTTGAACAGATCGCCAAATGCTGCCCCTCGGGAGGGAATGACGTCGGCGAGCCCAGTGCCTTCGACCGCCGGAACGACCACAAATTTCTTACCGTGGTTCAGGTTGTGAAACAACAGGGGCCGCTCTGCAAAGGTCATTCCCCAGTCATGATGGTCTACCTGCGGGTATACATGGCCGCTGACTGACATGATGTCTTTCCACCCATCATTGTCGTAGTCGATAAACTCTGTTCCCCAACTCAGAAAGGGATAGGTGACCTCCGCGATACCCATTTCCGGGGAAATGTCGGTGAAGTTTCCGCCGCCATCATTGCGGAAAAGAGTTTTGTAATCGTCAGAGAAGGTCGTGGTGTAGAGATCAAGCTTGCCATTGTTAAGGTAATCGCCAACGGCCAACCCCATCGAAGCCGTTTCGCGGGCGTCCGCGTTCAGCGCAAACCCTGAGCCAAAGCTCACATCTTCGAAGGTTCCATTGCCCTTATTGATGTAAACGTAATTGGGCGTTGAGTCGTCCGCGACGATCAGGTCAACCTTACCGTCGTTGTTGACGTCGACAAAGGTGGAGGAGAAACCATAGTAGTGCGCCTTATCACTGACTCCAGCGGCCACGCTCACATCCGTGAAGGTTCCGTCACCGTTGTTGTGAAAGAGGTGATCCGGCTCGCCCTGCAACCCGCGCGGGCCGCACATCACGGGCGTTCCGCGGTACTGACAAAAGGAATAGCCGGTGCCCACAGTAGCGGGCGACGGTGGAGGCTTCTTGACGTCCCAGTGGATATACCCCGGAACAAATAAATCCAGACGACCATCACCGTCATAGTCGCCGAAGCTTGCTCCGGTGGACCAGTTGCCGAGTGTTACTCCCGCTTGCTCTGCAACATCGGTAAATGTGCCATCGTGGTTATTGTGATAGAGGCGATTGTGTCCGAAATTCCCCACATAGAGATCGGGCCAGCCGTCGTTGTCGTAGTCTCCGACTGCGACTCCATATCCCCAGCGATCGTTGGTCACGCCGGCTTTGGCGGCAACATCGGTGAATGTTCCATCATGATTGTTGTGAAACAGCGCAGCATGGGGCGGCTCGGCCTTTCCGTCCAGCGCTTCCAAGGTCGAACCATTCACCAGATAGATGTCGAGCCAGCCGTCGTTGTCGTAATCCACCAGGGCCACGCCCGACCCTGTCGTTTCCAGGATGTAGTTCTTTTGCGGAGTTCCCATCTTGTGATGCCAAACCGTCAGGCCGGCTTTCTCGGAGATATCCTGAAAGATGATCGGTCCGGTTTTGACGAATCCGCCCGCCGTGATGGGGCGCTTCTCTGCATCCAGAACCGGCGCGAAGACACCCCCTGTCGCAGCGCCGCCCTGTGGAACACCTGACCCGCCGGCGCCCTGTGGTGAGGTCTGGCTTTCTTGCTGGCTCACCTGACCCAACCCGGTAAACGAAACTACAGCCAGGATGCCAACGAACGTTAGCACCCATGCTGTCTTCCAACGAATGCTACGGACCATTTTTCACCGTTCAGACGATTGCCATTGAGTATTGCGGTATCAAATGGCCGCGTCTTCGCCCAACGGTGGGGTTTCGCGCTCATCCTTCCGGTGGACGGGACAAGTTTGATCCTGGCTCGATCGGAGATCTGCTGATCAACCGGGCGCAACATATTCGCTTAGTCTTCGAGGGAAATTGCGGGTGCTGGAGTCATTTTGCCGGCATTGTCGAAGATATACTTCTGACGCCGCAAGAGCAGGCTGATCGCTACGGCGGCAAAGGCCACCAAAGCAAGGTAGAGGATAAATCGAGGTTGATAGAAACCCGCGCGATCATACCAGTGTCCGATCGCCATGGGACCCGTCGCGCCACCAATGGCATAGGCTGTCCAGGTCAATCCGTACAGAACGGAGAAATGTTTCCGGCCGAAGTAATGTGCCAGCAGATACGGCGCGACATCGGCTTCGCTGCCCAGCCCTACACCCAATACCGCGGCCCCAACCAGCACCACGGGGGCCGTATGTGCGAACGCGAGCACCAGAGCGCCAACTGCTGCAAGCAATAAGACGAAGGTTTGAATGCGCTGCGGCGAGAACCGGTCGATGAGAAACCCGATGCACAGCCTACCTATGATGCCCGCGCCACCGCGCACCGAAAGGGCAAATGCGGCGGTTTGGGCCATTACACCGTGCTCGGTCAGGATAGCTGCCAGATTCGTGACCAGGCCATTCTCACTAAACGCCGAAAGCATGATGATGAAGCCAAAATCCAGAAGCGCCCACTGCGCAATGCAGCGGCAACCGTCATGCTGGAGCCTGCCGCGTGATCGGCCACCACAACGGCATCTGGCCGGTTGCGCACCAACAGCGCTGTCAGCGGGATACCCAGCAAAGCAATGCTGCCCAACATCAGATAGGCGCTGCGCCACCCATGATGCTCGATCGTCCATTGAGTAAGTGGAGGGATGAGAATCGAGCCGACGCCGCTGCCGGTGAGCACCAGTGCCAGAGCAAGACCTCTGCGCTTCAAAAACCACGAGAGCACAGTGCGCGCATACGCAAACTGTGCGGTACCGTTGGCGACCAGTCCCAGCACGAAAAATGTGAGATAGAACTGCTTGATGTTTGGTCCAAGCCGGCTGAGCGAAGCGAGCGCCAACGCGAAGACAAGGATCGATGGCAGGATGATGCGCCGGGGAGGCAGGCGATCGAGCAGCAGTCCTATGCCTGGAGAAACCAGAGCCACTGTGATCGCCGCGAGGGCGAAGGTGCCGCCGATGGCTTCGCGCTTCCAGCCAAATGCCGCATGCAACGGATTCAAGAAGAGGCTGAAGGTGTAAGGAACGATAGGAGCGAAGCTCACCATCACGCCTGCAAAGGCGGCGGCGACCACTCCCCACCCGGCATAATGTAGCGAGCTCTCGTTCGCTGTTTGCTGAATGGTTGTTTCGCTCATCGTCACGGTGTGCCTACCAACATTTGTTGCGCCTCATCTCAGGCACAAGCCAGGTCTACCACCCCGGGCGCCGTTTTTTGCAGCTGGACAGCATCGCGGCCAAGGGTCGGCAACTCTTCGAGTTCAGTGGCTCCGATCACATTCTTCAGCTGCATATCTGCGGTCTCTACCTGGATCTTGCTGAATTGACCAGGATCGTCTGCGAAGATGCGCCGATTTGCAGCTTGGCTGCTACTTCCCGGACGGAGCTCAAGTCCAGCATGATTCCCGTCGAAACAAACTTCTGAAGTCCTTCTTTACCCACGGTTACTGTGTATGGGCCACCGATGTGAAGATCAGGAAAGATGAAATAGCCTTTGCTGTCGGTCTTCTGGGTGGCTGAAATACTTGGGCTCGTGTTCACAACCGTCACGGTTGCATCTGGAAGGACCGCCCCGCTGGAATCGGTAACTGTACCGTGAATCGACGCTGTGGTAGCTTGCGCGTGCAATCGAACTGGCCCAGCCAGGATACCCGCTATCAGCAGCAGGCATAGGGTAAGGGACGGAATACGAAGCTTCATGTTGCCTCCGAAAATGTCGTTCAGTGCGCTCCCGCGTAAAAATCTCTCGAGGCATTGAGTGTCGTGAGCCCGAGAGTCATCAGGGGAATGCGCACAGGCGCCGCAGATGATGCCTTCGAAGCCGTGCTAGTACACGGCTTGTACGAAGGGCCGTTCTGAAGGGTTACCACCGATCAGACGCGTGGTTCCTATCCTCATGGTCGTTCTAAGGCCGGAACGAGATCATTTCATGCACTTGCCTGAAGGATCCGAGAATAGACCAGAGCAATCTTCGCGGAATGGGAGCAGATACACATCGCCCATAAGATGGAGATTTACCTCACGCCTGAGACCGAAACGGAGTGACTCTGAGGGAGCGGGGAACGATCGGAAATGATGCGCCTGCTGCTTCAGCGAGAATGCGGAGGGTAGTTCGACGGGTGATCGTTCTTCGCGACGGTTTTGCGTCTTGCTTCGATAAACATTACCAACTCGATGACCAGAAGGAGGAGGCCGATCGGCAGCATCCGTGTTGCAAACATAGCCGGCCACAAGAGGGCAAAATCGGCACGCCAGTCTACCGCGAAGAGCAGCACGCCGCCGAAAAAGAGGCCGTAACCCCACCACCTGCGAAAGCGTGGTGAGATCTCCTCTTCCCCCTTATATTCGGTCCCACGAATTTCCCTGATGGGCTGGCGACCCAACCCGTGATGGTCATAGATGCGACAACCAAGGGTGGGCAAAAGGGCGACTTGCTGCGCGGCGTACTCTTCTGCATCAGTTAAGGTGCTAAAAACACTGCAGAAAGGCTCGCGTATTGCCCCGCTGTTGTCAGCATCGGACCCCAGCCGAAGGCTCGAATAAAGGATCGCGTATTCGCCGGGCTTCATGCGCTCATTCCACCCCTGTGGCCGCGCATGGGGATCAAAGAGCAGCAATGTTCGCGGTTGATTCACTTGACAAAGTATATCAATCGTAGTTAATTCCCGCGCCCCTGAAACCTCTGTCTGGTTCTGGAGAAGAAAACTGTGTAGGCTTACACAAGCGGATGCATCCTAACGCCATCGGCACGCCCTGGAATTCTTTTCTGCTGGAAACCTGCACGGCTCGGCCCAGTTAAAACAATAAGTGAAGACGATTCGGAGAGTTTCCCTATGAACCTTCTGCTTCTTCAGATGTCGATCGTGTTGATAGTCACCGTGGGTTGCGGTTGGATCGC
>CAZSUK010000171.1:0-2531 GCA_964609355.1 uncultured Acidobacteriaceae bacterium
GGGAACACCCTCGTGGTAGGCGATGGCTTCGTCGTCGATGAGCGAGCGCTCCTCAAACTTGGAGGTGGCGACGACAACGCGGCCGGGGCGCTTGCCATCTGGCGTGCCGGTGACGTAGTGGGTGGCAGCGGCAGCTTGAAAGGCCGGTATCGCTTCGACGGTGACTGGCGACTTGGGAAGAAGAGTGAAGATCTCCGGGAGTTTCGGTTCCATCTGAGCGATGTAGTGGCGGAAATCGTCGAGGATCTGGTCCCCGGAGGTCGGAATGTATTTGGGATTGGTCTTGAGAGAAGCCCGGAAAGCGGCGAGGTCGGCGAAACCTTCTTTCTTTGCGATCGCCGTCATCTCGGCCTGAATACGAGTGATCTCGCGCAAGCCAAGCTCGTGGATCTCGTCCGGCGTCATGTGGGTGGTGGTCCGCCCATAGATGTTGTTTTGGTAGCGCTTCTCGCCGTCTGCCAGAGAAGTGACGGAGAGGGTGGTCCGGCCTTCGGGAGCGTATTCCGTACGGAGGAACGCGGCAAACGTCTTGTAGGCGGGAATGACGTCAGCGTTGATGGCGTCGGTGATCTGCTGAGTTAAGCGCTTTTGGTCTTCGGGCGAGATGTCCGCAGGATATTTCTTCGTCGGGAGCAGAAAAGGATCAGCGTCGATGATTCCTTGACACTGAACGGGAAGCTTCTCCGCAAGAAATCGGACGGGCATGAGCTTGTCCTTCATGCCGGCGCGAAGCACTTCCGTGGTCTGGGTGAGGACGCGGGGAATCTGGTGGAGACGGGCGATGTAGTCCTCGTAGTGCTTGACGGAGTCGAACGGAACGGAAAGCGGCAGATCGGCGAGGCTGGTATGGATGCCGTTCTGCTGGTTGATCGGCATCTCGTACTCTTTGAGGTCGAAGTCGGCGATGCGCTGCTCGAGGACGCGAACCAGAAGGTCGTGCGAGAGCTGGTCCTGGTCGGAGAAACCTGCGCTCGGAATCGCTTTCAGCCCGGCGAGGAAGGCTGCGTCAGTTTTGTGGCGCTGGGCAATCCCTTCGAGCGAGTACTCGGCGAGCTTGTCGTTGTAGCGGTAATCACCATAGGCCGTGGCGCGCTCGGGGAAGTTGCGGAGATCGGACTCGTACTGCTCTTCGAAAAGAGCGTTCTGGGCAGCGAGACGGTCGGCAACCGGTTTAAGGTCTTGGGCAAAGACAATGCTGGATACGGCCACCAGGAGCAAGAGACTTTGGGGAAGGCGCATAGTGCATGCAGGGTACCAGAAGGCGGTTGTGCGGGGAAATGGGCCCCAGAGCGGTCAGTGTCTCTGTCTGTGTCTGTGACGGAGGCAGAACTTCTGCAGCTCGATCAGCTGTGATGAGCGCCCGGTTTCCGCGTGTTAAAATAGAGACTCCCATGGCTATGATTCCACGCAAGAAAACCGTGACCGCCGTCGTTGGCGGCGTGCGTGTCGGTTCGGATGCACCGATTGTGGTGCAATCCATGACTAATACAGACACGGCCGACGTGCCGTCGACCGTCCAGCAGTGTGCCGCGCTGGCTCGGGCCGGTTCGGAACTGGTGCGCGTTACCGTCAACAATGAAGAGGCCGCTGCCGCTGTTCCCCGCATTGTCGAGCAACTCGACAAGCAGGGTTTGCGTGTGCCGATCATTGGCGACTTCCATTACAACGGACACGTGCTGCTCACTAAGTATCCGGAATGCGCCCGTGACCTCGCCAAGTACCGCATCAATCCCGGAAACGCCAGCATTGGACGCACCGGCGACTCGAATTTCCGCACGATGATCGAAGTGGCGGTGAAGTATCAGAAGCCGGTGCGCATCGGTGTGAATTGGGGCTCGCTCGACCAGACACTGCTCACCCGCATGATGGACGAGAACTCAGCCCTCGCAGATCCCAAAGATGCCCGGGAAGTCACCATGGAAGCGATGGTCGTCAGCGCGTTGAACTCCGCCGCGCTGGCTGAGAAATTCGGCCTGCGCCCCGACCAGATCATCCTGAGCGCGAAAGTCAGCGGCGTGCAGGATCTGATCGATGTTTACCGCGCGCTGGCCGCGCGCTGCAACTATCCCTTGCACCTTGGCCTGACCGAAGCCGGCATGGGAGCGAAGGGTGTAGTCGCATCCAGCGCTGCGATGGGAGTTGTGCTGCAGGAAGGGATTGGCGACACCATCCGCGTCTCGCTGACTCCAGCACCGGGCGGCGACCGTACCGAGGAAGTCCGCGTGGCGCAGCAGATTTTGCAGTCCATGGGGATTCGCAGCTTCACGCCGCAGGTTACCGCCTGCCCCGGCTGCGGACGCACTACCAGTACTTTCTTCCAGGAAATGGCGGAGCAGATTCAGACTTACCTACGCGAGCAGATGCCAACCTGGAAAGGCCGTTACGTGGGCGTGGAAGAAATGAAGCTCGCGGTCATGGGCTGCGTGGTTAACGGTCCCGGCGAATCGAAGCACGCCAACATCGGAATCTCTCTGCCGGGAACGTTTGAGGAGCCGAAGGCTCCGGTCTACGTGGATGGACGCCTGTTCACC
>CAZSUK010000172.1:0-3217 GCA_964609355.1 uncultured Acidobacteriaceae bacterium
TATCCCGAGTCAGCTTGGAGCCGATCATTTGCGGCGTTCGATATGCCAGCAGCACCAGGTCCGACGAGGTCTGTTTCATTCTTTCCAACGCTTCAGAGTTGCAGGCTGTTTCCACCCTGTATCCAGCCCATTCCAGGGCAAACGTCAGGATTCTCAGCGCCTTGGGATTATCGTCCACATAGAAGACTGTCCGCTGACTCGTTCTTCCTCGCGCCTGCTCCCGCTTCCGGCCAGGTTTCTGGTCCCGGCGATTACTGTGTCCTGCACGTAAATCAAAGGTTGCCGCATCGGCCGCTAACCGCACCACATTGCCAACCCCACCCAGTGCTGTTGTACAGCGTTTGCAGTCCTTGAGGTGCCCCTCAATTAAGGCGCGCATGGCCGCGCCGTGTTTGCCCCCAATGTAGTTAGGGATCTCGCGCCAAATCTCTTCGCAACTCATTTTCGCCAAAATGCCTTTTATCAGTATTGTAAGTGGCCGGGCAGCTCAAACTCGGATGCTATCCCAATTCAGGACTAGTATTTCAAAGAGCGCGGGTTAATGATGAGCCAAAGCAGAGTCCATCCTCATTCCACAGCCTATAGAGTTATTAAAAACAACTGTAGGTATGTTAGTACTTCAAGAATAGTGGCCGGGCATTGGGCCCTGCCCATTGGGACAAGGATTAGCTTTAGCGTTGCCCGGCTTAGACTCATCAGCTTGCGGTGTGGGACCGTCAGTTGCACGTTGCCGCCTTTACTCTTCAACCTCGTTTTTGGGGGTCCGCCCCCCTCCCTGGTTGGGGAGGGGCATGGTGGACTCCGAACGGCCGAACGATCTACTTGCTCCCGCCACTTACTGAGACAGAGACGGTGTCGTGTGGTTTCACGGCAGCCGCCATGGTGGCCGAACGGGATAAGTGGAAGTTATAAACATAATCCGCAGTCTGAATCCGGCTGAGATAGTGCTGTTCTCCAACCATGCGAAAACTCAAGTTTGGGTTGTAGGCGGAAGCGTTTTCCATCTCGATAGGATTCACGAACACACTGGTGCCCTTATCATAGCTAGTGATCATCAGTACGTCGAATGGTCGAGTCGAAATACGCTTGACAATATATTTGCCTGGGGGGAGTGTCGTTTTACCGACCACAAACGTGAAGGGCAGTGTTACATTAGCCACGGGTTGGGTTTGCGCGTTGGCACCCACACCGAGCCCAAGCAGGAAGGTGAGTGCGACTATAATTCTTGTGTACTTCTTCATAAGTTCTCCTCTTAGCTATTAAGTTGTCGTTGCCGATCCGTGCGGCGCTCGACCTCTGATTCTGCAGGAGTGGCGCTTAGCATCCGTTTCAACAATCATTCAGAACGTTGCAATGTTCCGCACCTATAAGAACTGAGCTGTGCGGAATTTATTCCGACGCGTGGGGTCCGAGGACAGGCGAGCGGATCACGTCTGGCGGCAGCGGCATAGTCCAATATGGAGCTACTCCGAAGGTAGAGTAGCGTGCTTGGACGTGATAATTGGAGCGGAGAAGGTGTGATGGGTCGCACACGCGTCCACTTCTTAAGGTGCCTGATTACTGCCAACAAGCTAGTGCGCGCGGAGATTTTCAAGCGTGCGCACGCACTGGCCAATGACTGATGAACCTCCGGCTCGCGTCCGCCCCTTGCGTGCCGCTGCCTTCGGTTGTCTGTTCATCCCCCCATTTCTCGAACGGGTGAGCCGCCTGGACGCCTACCGTCCCTTCCCTGGGCCGGTACATCGGAATAAATACTGCCCGACTCAGTTCTTATAGGTGCGGAACATCGCACATGTTCTGAGAATGACCGTTGAAATGGACGCGATGCGTCACTCTTGCGGGGCCAGAGCTCCGGAACCGCACGGATCAGCAACGAGAGCTTAAGGGAGATGTACCTAAATGAAAATCCTCATAGCGGGCCTTTTAGCGTTTTCCAGTGCAGCCTTCGCCGCAAACATTGCGCCGCTCGGCTATCACGATGGAACCCTAGTGTCGTTCTCTATGCCGGCTTCCAGAAGCAACTGCGCTGGTAGCTCAGAACAGAGCTGCAGTGATATTAACCGGGCGCAATACATGGTGAAGTCGGAGGGGATCCTCTATGCTCTGACGCCGGTGAACAGCGCGACCGGCAGCATCGCCGAAAGAGCGACGCTAGGCTGGAGCAAGGCGTTCAGCAAGAGCTCTTCGCTGTATCACCAGGAGCTTGGAACAGCTCTCCAGCTTCGAGATGATGGCAGATATCTCTTCGTCAAGGTGGGTAATCGGGAGTCGAGGTATTCGGCCGTTGAGGCACGATAGCAATTAGGTTTGGGCAACGAGTTTTGGGGTCCTCGGGATTTGTATCCTGAAAATCCAGAAACCTGTAACCGGTCTGAGATTGAGAGAGAGTGAGTGAAACAGACTTCCACCAGGAGCCGAACGCTGATGAACGGGAGTTCTCAGGTCTGTTCCGTGGGAGGTCGTATACTCATCCTGCTCACGGCTCTTTTGCTCGCTGTCACTCCATGGACCGAGTATTTGTGGCATTTCGACAACTTCCTCCATGGCGGTCAGGACATGGAACTTGGCCTCCTCTCCCTACTGACTATCTTATGTCTGGTGCTCGTGCTTTTGCAGGATAGCAAGCAGCGTGTAAAGTCCATGGTCGTGATCCGGCAATGGCTGTCATCTGTCCTTGATCAAACCGATCCACTCGCTCCGGGCAGCTTCCATGGGCTGAATATGGCCTTGCATGCCATTCCCCCTGGTTCCTCATTAGGCACCTACAACCCTCCCACTCAAGTCTGATCCACCTCCCCGGAACAAACCTGTGAATGACTCATTCGAGTCGTTCGCGAACTCGGTAACAGATCAATTGCATCTGTGCTTTGACACGTGGAGAGGTAATGCAAAAAGTCGTTGTGGTTTCTGGACTCAAAGTTGCGATCAAACCGCCGGACGAAGATAACCCATACGGTTACAGAAAGGCTGAGCCGATTGCGGTCCATCGTCTTTATTGCCTGGTCATCCTCACATTGTGCAGACATTGCTCGATGAGCAGTGTTCGCCTGGTTCTCTTGGGAGCACTGCTTTTGCCGATCATGCTTCGAGCACAGGCCAACCTTCCCGATGTGCCGGAAGCAAATCCCGCAAGGCCAACAGTCTCAACCCCGGCAGCTCTGACTCCGGTGGGCTATCTGCAATTTGAGGACGGCGGCTTGTATGCGACTGATTCGCC